>JBDNFT010000419.1:0-1686 GCA_041689695.1 Planctomycetaceae bacterium
AGCGTATTTTCTGTCCCCAGCGGCACGCCCGAATGCATTGTGCATCTGACGGCCCGCAAAAGTCTGAATGAAATTAAAATCAAGCAGAATTTCGCGCTGCGGAATCAACGCATCGACTGGACTTGCCAGATCGATATCGAAACACTCGTGCTTCCCGTATTTCGCCATCGGCTAATGGTCAACTCTGATATCGAAATCACAGACGTACAAGTGAATGCAGGAGAATCCAATCGAAAAGCCTCATGGCATCGTCGCGGCAATCGCCTTGTCGTACAACTTAAAGAAGGAACTATTGGAAGGCATATTCTTAAAATTTCAGGTCACCAACTTGTGCGGCCTGATGATACTCAAATTGCCCTTCACAGCCCTCACGTGCATGATGCGCATGTTCTGGAATCGATCATGGAACTAACAGACCAGGAAGGCCTGGGACTGGAGTTCGAAAAACTGGGAACCGCTGTGCCCACCAATAATCGCATCGCAACCAATGAGCCTCTGCAACCCGGCACTCCGGTTCTGCTGCAGATCCTTGATGAAGCAGATCAAGTTGTCCTGCGAAGACTAAGGCCCGTGCAGCCAATGGGGTCCATTGCCGTATTGCGTTCCGCAGATCAGGTTTCGATTATCATCCATTTTTCGCAATGGGCAGGCAGTCTTGGACCATTGGCAATGAAGTTTCCCGAAGATTCCGAATTCCTTACCGAACCCATGGTCATCGTGGACCACCGACAATTACCACTCATTCGGAATGCCAATGAATTCACCGTCGGCCCCGATGTGATCCCGGAACTCTTCAATCAACCGGATTTCGCGATCGTCTGGAGTATGGCGATTCCTGAATCTCAGCGCGACGACAAAGCTGTCACGTTTGGATGGCCCGAAATCTCGGACCGTATCGTGTGGACCGAACGACTCATGATTCCTCTCGACAACACTGCCAGCATCCCGAATACTGCCAGCATGTCGAACACCGCCACCAACGCAACTATTCCCGCATGGCTCAAAGATTTCAGCGCGATAGCCTTTGGTAAGGATCTGGCCAGTTTGAAGCGGCCAGTTCTTAGTCAGGCTTTTGAATTGCCGAATCCGGGCAAACAATTGACAGTCCCGATAGATTCAACAGTGGAAGCGGAAAAAACCGAAACAGCACGTCCGCTGTTTGCCGTTTCTAATTCGACGCTATGGTCCAATCCAAATCAATCGGCGGTTGGCCAGACAACTCTCGCGGTATTTACTCCTGTGACCCCTGGACGATGCACAATCGCAATTCCGCGCGGAACAGTCGTTACAGAACTGGAAACAACGGAAGCGATTCGCTGGGAAGATACCGCGCGGGAGCGAGTCACCGTAGAACTGACCAAACCAGTAACAATCATCCGTGTGCGATGGATGAGTACACGAGCGCGCAATGGCTTTGCTTCAACAACACTTGAATTCGCCGTACCATTCCCCGTCGAATGTAAAACTGAACGCAGTTTGCTCCTTGCCAGTTCAGAAGGAGAAAGACCTCAATTTCTGGGAGATGTCGTAACTGTTCCTGAAAAAGAACTTGAAGCAACGCTGCTGGCAGTACTCTCTACCGGATTGACACGTGCCCAGCCTGATGTTTCTGAAGCGGCCACAACACAGGAACCGCTGCTTGACGCAGCAGAACTTGCTGCTCAGTTGGCCCGGCATCGCACAGAG
>JBDNFT010000420.1:0-1719 GCA_041689695.1 Planctomycetaceae bacterium
AAAGTTGCGAACAGCGACAATCATTCATGGGACGTGCATTCTGGCCTTTCGGCTCGCATGAAGGATCAGTCAGCCCCTATGCTCGACGCCGCGTTGGCAACACTGCTGGAGGATCTCGACGAACGCGGTCTGCTGAAGGACACTCTGGTTGTGGCTGTTGGTGAATTCGGTCGCAGCCCAAAACGCGGCGTCAGTACTTCCGGCAACAGTAATAGCGACGACGGCCGCGATCACTGGCCTTACTGTTACACAGGTGTGGTTGCTGGTGGCGGCATAAAACGCGGCTATGCTCACGGAAAGTCCGATGAAACCGCGTCGGCTCCGGCAGAGAATCCCGTTCATCCGGGTGAGTTACTGGCTTCGATTTACCACGCCGTCGGACTTTACCCGCGTCGCACTGTGTTCAATCATTTAAACCAGCCTCGCGAAATGGTGAAGTACGATGCCGAGATGGAATTGTTCGCATAGTCGCACTGGCACTTGACACTTTGCGTCGAGTTGCCATCCTTCATCCCAATCACACACACACAGTCGCCTGCGACCTGTCCAAAGACAAGTTGCAGGCGTTTGTTTTTTGCTCCTCATCGTAGACATCACTTTCTGAGTGATGAACCACTCTTCCACATCGCAATCCTAAGTCAGGCAGACGATGCTGGCGCTTCGGGTTGGTATTAAATCGACAGCCTGCCAGGCGGGGTGGCGAATGAAATCAATACACCCACTCTTTCAAAGAATTTTCAAAATGGCAGATCGGTTACTCGAAGGCAAAGTTGCACTCGTCACAGGAGCTGGACGCGGTTTAGGTCGAGCATTCGCGGAGCATCTGGCATCGCTCGGATGCAAAGTCGGCATTCACGGTATGCGTGAAAACGGCCCGGCAGAATACGGCGAAGGCACGACGCTCACCGCGACGGCCGAAGAAATTGGAAAGACGCATGGAGTCCCGACATGCCGCGTACTGGGAGATCTGACAAACGCGGAGCAGGTCAAGAGTGTCATCGACGATATCTGCAACAAACTCGGACCGATTGATATACTCGTCCACAACGCGGGCGGCGACATTGGTGCTGTTGGTGGCAAACCGAATCCAAACGACGCTGTGAATATCAAACTTGAAGATATCCGCGCAGTGCTGGATCGTAACCTCTTGAGCACTATTTTGGTTTGCCAGGAAACCGCCCGGGTCATGATGCCACGCAAGTCTGGCAGAATTCTAACGTTGAGTTCTATTTCAGCCTTCAAGGGCATTCCAAACAGTTCAATCTACGCTACGGCGAAAGCTGGCGTGGTTGAATACACTCGTTGCCTTGCCGAACAACTGCGTACACACAATATCAATGTGAACACGCTGGCACCTGGCGATACTCGCACCGGTCGGTTCCTTGGAACTCGCCAGGTTGACGAAGCACGCATGGCAACTGACGGAACACTGGACCGAATCGGCATGGTTGATGAAGTCACCCGCGTCGTTGAATTCTTCGCAGGACCGCTAGGAGCATTCGTCACCGGTCAGGTGCTGCGAGTCGATGGCGGCAGCCAGATCTGGCCTGCGTAGGCCGATCGGTCCTCAGATCGGCAGCCATGCACTTTTCCCCGGTCACCCGCGTTGCTGCGTAAAAAAATCGCCATGCGCGCCCCCCACAGCATCGCGATATTCGAGACAACTCGATCGAACGCTGGCCGGGCGATACTGTTTGGAACCCGAACTGAGCACAGGTC
>JBDNFT010000421.1:0-9274 GCA_041689695.1 Planctomycetaceae bacterium
AAGGCGATGACTCCTCTTGCAACACTGAAAACAGTTCGCTGCTTATCAAGATATTGCTGAGTTCAAGGAATCCGACCTGGGACAGGTCGGACTACGTAATCGGAACTGCCGGTAAATTTTGGCTGAATACCCGATTCGGCAAAGTCCACGATCGGAATCTCTGAGAGACAGGCAATCCTGCGGCTACTGGTCCCACATGCTTATTTGTGCGCTATGCTTCAGAAGACTTTAAGTTTATGTCTCTGAACGGATTTGATTTTCCATGGCAAAGGGTACAGCAACAGGCAAGAAGAAATCAACGAAAGCCGCTGCCAGACCAGCCGCTGCCAGACCAGCAGCGACAGCACCCGTTGCGCCAAGAGTTGCGAAATCGGCGGCGGGGTCATGGTTCTTTCGTCCACGACAGCTCATGATTACTGCGGTCATAGCGATGACGATTGTGCTGATTCCAGTGCTGGCTCGCCGACTGCCAAAACTGAATGATCGGCCTGAGTATCGTGTCGGCGCTGAACAGATTTCCGTTTCAACACCTCCGCCATGGATTCCACCGGATCTCGCGAAGCAGGTGTTTGTGCGAGCGGGCCTGGAAGAAAATCAATCATTGCTGGATGCGACGCTTAGCGAACGTGTTGCCGCAGCATTTTATACTCATCCATGGGTTCAGGAAGTTCGCAGTGTTCGCAAGACTTACCCTACGAGAATTCACGTTGATGTCGTTTATCGCGAACCCGTGGCGATGGTGAAAGGTTTTGATGGCTATTATCCCATCGACCGCAACAGCATTCTGCTGCCCGCCCGTGATTTTTCCGATGCAGATATTGAACGCTATCCTGTGATCGAACGCGTGGCGAGCGTACCGATGGGCAAGCTTGGGGAATCCTGGGGCGACCCTGCTGTCAGTGGCGCTGCGGAACTTGCTGCCGCCTTGAATGCCAAACGCGATGGCAAAGATTCGTGGTGGAGCGAGCTGGAACTCTCGGCCATTTTGATGCCTCGACGCGTTGCGTTGATCGAAGATGCCGATGATCTGGAATTTGAACTGCGAACCAAAGGCGGTTCAGAGATTCTGTGGGGCAGAGGTCCCAGTTTACGACATCCGGGTGAATTGGCAGTCGCTCAAAAGCTTCAACGTCTCAGCGAATATCAGCGTGACTACGGTGGATTTGATGACGCTCATGGCCCATACCAAATCGACATTCGCCCGTGGCAAGGCATCGACCGTGGCATCCTGGCAAAGGAAGTACGCGAGACAACGACCATGCGTTGAGATGACGGATTGTCTCGCATTACTCCAGTTATCGGATTGGGAAAGCAACCGTAGGCACCGTCATTCGGGGCGTTGACGACGACTATGGAACGAGATGTTCCGTTCGACGCATGGCCATGCAATTGCCGAAGAAAATCAGGCTCAACAGATGTCAAGAAGCGTCGTTCAGATTTGTACAGCTCCGGACGCAACATCAATCGGTGACACAGCCATCACAAAAGAATATCGCGCAAAGTCTGCCGTATTGAAGGTGAGTAGATGCGACACGTTGTGACGTTGAGACGCGGCGGCAAGACGGGCGTCGTGGGCCTGTTTGCCTTTGACACTGTTAGCGAGAACAAGCTGCTCCCAGATGGAATAGATACCGCGTTCGTCACGCAGGAGTCGAAACAGGCTCTTGATCGATTCCAACTCGGAATGGACATCAGCTGGTGTCCATTCCGAGACCGTTGTTGGCGATCGGGCGAGTTGCTACTGACCAGAACTAGTACAGGACTTGCGGAACAATTGTGATCTCATGTCCTGTACGACGAAGAATGTCGATCGAATCAACGCTGCTTTGATAGTGAGCATGCCCGGGCTCCGCCGACCTGAGCAGAACATTCGTGTCGATGAGAACTCGCATCAGTCGTACATGCTTTCGCGACTGTCATCCATACTCGGATTTCTCGAATGATGCCGACTGAGCCATTCCTGAAACGACTGATGCCATTCGTTGTACGGTACATCACTCGACGTCATTTCCGTGTCATCATCAACATCATGAATTACGTGCAGCAGAAATGTCCTGACATCTGTACCCGCAGCGGCAGCGCGTCGCTGAAGCTCGGCAGATTCTTCCGGAGAAAGTGACAGAGTCAGATTCATAGCAATGATCTCTCAAGTATTTTCACACAAGGAGATTGCAGTGTACCGAACAGTCTTCATTCGCGTCAAAGACGATTGCGACATCACGCTTTTATTGTCGATTTCGAATTGACGTTGTCGTTGGGCATATCCTGTCCACGTTTTATTGAACCCCAGCAACTTCCTGGTCAATGTAGTCGTAGAACACGTTGCGCTGACGTGGGATGTAGCCGACGTTTTCAATGCACCGACGAATACCATCCACCGTCAAATGATGAACAGTCCCAGCCTGAGACACGACGTTCTCTTCAATCATCAGGCTGCCCATGTCGTTCGCTCCGAAGAGCAAAGCCATTTGCCCGACCTTCTCACCCTGCGTCACCCAGGATGATTGAATGTTCGGCACGTTGTCCAGATAAAGCCTACTAACAGCCTGCGTCTTCAAATACTCAAACGCACCAGCAGGCGGGATGTGGGCCATGTCGGTATGGTCAGGCTGGAATGTCCAACAGATGAACGCAGTGAAGCCACCGGTCTCGTCCTGAAGCTGGCGAACTCGTTCCAGATGTTCAATGCGCTCAGCCAGCGTTTCGACATGGCCAAACATCATCGTCGCCGTCGATTTGCCGCCCAGTTCGTGCCAGACGCGCATAACATTAAGCCAGTCGTCAGTCAGTACTTTGCCACGAGTGATCTCTTTGCGCACTCGATCGACAAGAATCTCGCCGCCACCGCCCGGCAAACTTCCGAGGCCAGCGGCTTTGAGTCGTTCAAGTACTGTCTTCAGCGGCAGTTTGCTGATCTTCGTGAAGTGATGAATCTCCGGAGGGCTAAAGCCATGAATGTTGACCTGAGGATAATGCGACCGCAACGTTCGCAGCATGTCCTCGTACCATTCGAGCGGCAACTTAGGATGCAATCCGCCCTGCAGCAGAATCTGATCGCCACCGAGCGCTACGGTTTCTTCGATCTTCTTCAGCAGCGTTTCGATCGGAAGCACGTAAACTTCCGCATGATCGGGCGGGCGATAGAACGCGCAAAAATCGCAGACCGCCGTACACGCATTGGTGTAGTTGATATTGCGATCGATGTTATATGTGCGAAACGGTTCCGGATGCAGGCGCATCGTGACAGCGTTCGCGGCCGCTCCGATCGCAGCAAGGTCGTGCGACTCCAGCAGCGCAAGACCTTCTTCGGGAGTCAGTCGGTCACTGGCCACGGCTTTATCAAGCAGTGGCGAAATCTCGGAAGACGATATCGACATTAGGTTTCACCAGGTTGTGCTGAGCGGCCAGTTCGCAAAACAGTTTCAATCCACTGCGTTCGGCCGACGTCAGATGATAGTGCAGATTTTTTGTGAGGTAGTTGTGTGCGACCGTTTGCGTCAGTCCAAGTCGCGGTGCTTCTTCGGCGGCAATTTCTGCCACGTGGGCTAATCCCAAATCGCGAGCATGAGAAAGAATGTCATCGATTCCGTCGGTGTTGGCTTCCTGTCGCGCGACCCACATGGCAAAGACAAATGGCAAGCCTGTCCAGTCGTTCCAGACTTGTCCCAGATCCATGACTTCGACAAACGATTCCGTCGGATCATGCATCGCGCGATCGCCGATCAGCAATACGGCGTCAGCAGTACTGTCCAGAGTCGTCGATTCCATTCGCAACGGTTCGGTCTGAGGAATCACTCCGTAGCGATCCGCCAGGATAATTTTCGTCAACGCCGCGCTCGTGCGTGATCCTTCATCAAGAGCCAGTCGCCGGATATTGCCCGGGTGGACTCGGCAGTACAATTTTACGCTCAAAACTTCGCCGCGAGCGGCAACGCACGCATCCGAGATCACTTCATATCCCGGCCGACGAAAATATTCAATGGATGGAATCAGCGCGACGTCCAACCTGCCGTTCGACAGCGAATCCGCCAAGCGGCTGGGATAGTCGAGCACCAAATTTGCGGACGGCAGAAGATCCTCGAGCCCTTCAATGAGTGGACGTGAGTTCAGGTAGCTAACGGCACCGATTTGGAGTTGTTGTGTCAATGAATTGTGTAGAAAGGTTATCATAGTTCGAAACACAGGAAAAAACGAGTGTTTGTTCCAAACGCCTGCCCGATGGGTCACAGTATAAGGGCGTCGCGAGTCTACTCAACAGATCGATTGAAAAACGCTTAGATCAGTCCCATTGTTCGTTTCGCGTTTTCGCCTTTTAGAAACCGTTTTCCGCCGATACTGTTAACTTCCGAATCGTAAATTGCCCTCAAGGACTAGTCATGACTCAAACCCCCGATCTTAACATTGCTCTTGTCGGCTGCGGCACGGTGGGAACGGGAGTTGTAAAAATCCTCCAGTCGTCAATGGAATCGCTGCGGCTGCGGACCGGGCGTTCGATCAGGCTGCGACGTGTAGTCGTTCGGAATGTCGAAAAGGAGCGTGACGTTGATCTGGAAGGAATTCCAGTGTCGAACGACATTCGCGATATCATCGACGACAAAGATATCCACGCTGCAATTCACGTTGTCGGCGGCATCAGTCCGGCCTACGAAGACGTCGTGCAGCTTTTACAGGCTGGCAAAGATGTCATTACTGCAAACAAGGCACTTCTTTACGCACACGGCGCGGAGCTGTTTGCTCTGGCGGCCAAGCTAAAACGCACGATTTGTTTCGAGGCTGCCGTCGCTGGTGGCATTCCGATCATCTCCGCCGTTAATACGGCGTTGACCGCCAATCGGATCGTTTCGATCGAAGCAATCCTGAACGGCACAAGCAACTTCATTCTGTCACGCATGCTTGATCAACGCGAAACATACGCCGCCGTTCTTGCAGAAGCTCAGGCACGGGGCTATGCCGAGGCTGATCCAGCGATGGACGTTGATGGAACCGACGCGGCTCAGAAGCTGTCGATTCTGACTCAACTGGCCTACGGAACCAAAGTGCGGCTGGAGGACATCGTGCGTCAGGGTATTCAGCATATCGAATTGCTCGACTTGCTGGTTGCGTCCGAACTTGGATATCGCGTCAAACTGCTGGCAACTTCACGGTTGGCAAATGAACGGCTGGAAGTGTCAGTTCAGCCAACGCTCGTCCGAGCCAACCGTGCGATCGGGATGACAAGTGGCGCGGACAATATCGTGTCGATTGAAGGTCACGCTGTCGGCGTGATTCGACTTTCCGGTGCCGGTGCCGGTCAGATGCCAACGGCGTCAGCAGTTGTTGCCGACGTTGTGGATTATGCCACAGGTCGTGCGGCGATTACGTTTCAGTCGATCCTGCGATTGCATGGTCAGTCGCCAATTCAGCTTCAGCCTCAGGAAGAACTGACTCGCCGCTATTATCTGCGTTTCACTGTGGCCGACGAGCCACACGTGCTGGCTGATATTGCCGATATTCTGGGCCGGAACACCATCAGCATCAGTAGTGTCCGTCAGGATGAAACAGCGGACCTTGCTGACAGCTCAGGCGTGGCGAGACTCGTGATTATGACTCACCGTACGACGGAAGGTCGCCTGCGAATTGCCGACCGCGAGATTGCCGCATTGACGTCGATTCGCGGCGATCGTATCCGAATGCCGATTGCAGATTAAAGGAGTTACAGCCATCTCAAACGACTCAGAAGAACTCAGCCATTCACAGTTCTTAATCAGCGTCGGGATATTCGAAGGTGCGTTGCTGGCGGTCGCCTTTTTGGGCGGATGGATCTTTGATTGTCCGGCCACCGCAACTCTCAGCTGGTCGCTGGAAGATTTCGGACTGGGCCTGCTGGCGACCGTGCCGATGCTCGCCATGCTGGCGATCTGTGTGATGTCTCAATCGGAGGCGATGAAAAAAGTTCGCGCATTTCAAAGAGATACCGTCGGTCATCTGCTGGATGAATGTCGCTGGTACGACATTGTCTTGCTGGCTCTGTTGGCCGGGGTCTGCGAAGAGATTTTGTTTCGCGGGTTCTTGTATCTTTGGCTTGCCCGATTCAACTCCGTCCTTGCAATCCTGATTTCGAATCTGGCTTTCGGAGCGGCGCATGCAGCCACGCAACTCTATTTCATCCTTGCGGCGTTTCTGGGCCTGTACCTCACCGCATTGATCGCAGTTGACCCAACGCCAAATCTACTGATCCCCATCACGGCCCACGCTGTCTACGATATCGCCGCGTTCGCTGTTGTGCTTTACGACTACCGGAAGCATCAGCGTTCATAGCAGAACGGGACTCCAGTCCGGCACGGCCATGTTCAAATCTGGACGGGACTGGAGTCCCGTCCTACTCAACGAAAAAGCCGTTCGAAGTATGACCCTCGAACGGCTGAATTTAACAACTCGCAGTAAGAACTGCGAAATGCAGATTACTCTTCAGTCGGAGCTTCTTCGCCGCCGCCCAGAGAGAACAGCGGGCCAGCACCAGTGCCGGTACCACCCTTGAGTTCTTCGCGTGGCTTAGGAGCCGAAGCATTTGCCGATGATGAGCCGTCTTCAGTTGACACTGTTGCTGCGCCTTCTGCCTCTTTGGTTGACTCCGTCTTGCGACTCAGGCCGATCTTACGTTCGCCTGTATCAACACGCAGAATGCGAACTTCCAAATCCTGTCCGACCTGCACCATGTTCTCTGGATGATCAACCTTGTGGTCGGCCAGTTCAGAAACGTGGAGCAATCCTTCGAGATCGTCTTCCAGTTGCACGAAGACACCAAAGTTGGTGATCTTGGTGACCTTGCCGGTGACGGTCTTGCCAGGAGCGTACTTTTCTGGAATCCGAGTTTCCCATGGATCTTCGCCAAGCTGCTTCAGACCCAGTGCGATACGACGACGATCTTCATCGACGGTCAGAATCTGACATTCGATCGGATCACCCTTCTTCAGGATTTCGTTGGCGTGTGAAACCTTGCGAGTCCACGACATGTCGCTGATATGCAGCAGGCCATCGACGCCTTCCTGCAATTCAACAAACGCACCGTAGTTCGTGAGGTTGCGAACGGTCCCTTTGACCATTGTGCCCGGTGGGTATTTGGCAGTAACTTCGTCCCATGGATTGGGCTGAGTCTGCTTCATGCCGAGCGAAATTTCCTGCTTGTCTTCGTTGATCCCCAGAACCATGACATCGACTTTGTCGCCGATTGCCACAAGTTCGCTTGGGTGATTCACGCGGCGTGTCCATGACATTTCGCTGATGTGAACCAGACCTTCGATGCCGTCTTCCAGCTTCACGAAGGCACCGTAAGACAGCACATTGACGACTTCGCCGCTGATGCGGTTGCCGACAGGGTATTTCGTGCCGATGTTGGCCCACGGACTGGCAGACTTCTGCTTCAGGCCCAGAGCGATCTTTTCTTTGTCATAGTCGATGTTCAGAACCATGACTTCGACTTCGTCGTCGATCTTGACCATTTCGGTTGGATGGCTGATACGTCCCCAGCTCATATCGGTGATATGCAGCAGGCCGTCGATGCCACCCAGATCCACGAACGCACCGAAGTCGGCAATGTTCTTGACTGTCCCTTTGCGAAGCTGGCCGATTTCCAGATTGGAAAGCAGCGTCTTCTTCATCTTTTCGCGTTCTTCTTCGATCAGACGTCGGCGAGACACAACGATGTTGCGTCGAGCTTCGTCGATCTTCAGAATCATGCATTCGATTTCCTGACCGATGTATTCCGCGATGTCGTTAGGACGGCGGATGTCAACCTGGCTGGCCGGAAGGAATACGTTGACGCCGATGTTGATCAGCAGACCACCCTTGATTTTGCGGATGACCTGACCTTTGACAACGTCGCCCTCGTTGTGAGTGGCGATAATCTTTTCCCACTCGCGAACACGGTCCGCCTTGCGCTTGGACAGCACAATCAGGCCGATGGAGTCTTCAAACTCTTCGAGCAGGACTTCGATCTTCTGGCCGACTTCGGGAGGTGCTTCGAATTCGTCCCATTCATCTCGCTGGACGACACCTTCGCTCTTGAAGCCAATGTCGACGACAACTTCTTCGTTATCGACGCGAACAATAGTTCCTGTCAGGATATCATTCAGACCATACGTCTGAGCTTCTGATTCGTAGAATTCGCTTTCGTCACCAGCGAAGTCCGGGAACGACGCGGCCATGACCGCATCCAGTTCGCTATCCTCGACACTAAACTCCCGCAAAAGATTACGATCGACCATAAGAGCAATTTCCATCCACACGAACGGCCTGACAGGTAAACCCGGCAGACAAATTCGACTTAGAGACACGCGAGAGACCGTCACAGCACACGCGCGACATTTGGAGTCTTCTCGGCAGAGAACCTAGCAACATATCCGATTCAGGCGGCTGAGTCCAGTCGCAGTCTGTCAGGTGGCCAGAGCCTGGAATCAACGTAAGGTGTTTTACTGCAATGCATTACAACAACAGGAGCACGCACAAGGAATGGCTTGGCACCGCAGTTGAGCAGATGCCGCTCTCCAACGTAGCCGTCTCGCTCCGCCGAGACGAGCCCACATCAAGGCCACGCTGATCAATGATCCCGCATGCAAAATTCCTGTACTGGCGATGATGATGCGGTCAGTGGAACACGTTATCAATTGATGAGCGTTGTACCATGTGGGCTCATCACGCGGAGCGATGATGGCTACTTTGTCGTGCCCATCAATTCGCGAACGGCCTTGCCGATGTCAGGTTGCCGCATCAGCGATTCGCCGACCAGAACTGCGCCAACGCCTTCTGATCGAAGTCGCTGAATGTGGGCGTTCGTGCTGATGCCACTTTCACTGACGAGCAATACATCGTCTGGAATCTGCTGCTTCACTGTGAATGTGTGTTCCAGCGAAGTCACAAACGTTCGCAGATCGCGGTTGTTTATACCGAGCAGTTTTGTTCCCGTCGCGAGCACGCGCGGCACGTTTTCGATGTCATACAGTTCAATCAGTGCATCCATGCCAAGACTATGGGCATAACCATACAAATCGTGAAGCTGAGCGTCGTCAAGGCATTCAGCGATCAGCAACACGCAGTCGGCACCAGCGACGCGAGCTTCGGCAATTTGATAACGGTCGATGATGAATTCTTTTCGCATCACCGGTATTCGCACGATCTGACGGATGTCACGCAGATAGTCCAAGTGTCCCTGGAAGAAGTGTTCATCCGTCAGCACGCTCAGGCAATTCGCACCGGCCACTTCGTACTGTCTGGCAATTGTGACCGGATCAAAATCGGC
>JBDNFT010000422.1:0-3977 GCA_041689695.1 Planctomycetaceae bacterium
GCCAGCTTCGAGACGCCTCGACGCATGGCTTCCTGAGCTTCCTGATCAAAGGCAATCATCTTTGCCATGTCGTATTTCTCCGGTGAATTCTATTTAAGATTTTGAAATCTGAGATTCGAGATCTCGAAAATGCGTAGTCACTGAATTCCTAAGAATCCAGACGCGGCCCGAATTTTTTTCAAATTCGGCGGCCATGAGACTACACGGTCGCCAGAATGTCGCTTTCACGCATCAGGAGGTAGGTCTGATCTCCGACAGTGATTTCGTCGCCAGCGTACGAGCTGAAAATCACTCGGTCACCCTCTTTAACGGTCAATGCAACCTTTTCGCCCTTGTCGTTGACATAGCCATCGCCAATAGCAACAACTTCGCCACGTTGTGGCTTGCCTTGAGCTGAATCCGGGAGCAAAATTCCCCCAGCGGTTTTCGCTTCAGCTTCGGCTCGCTTCAGCACTACGCGATCTCCCAAAGGTACAATTCGCGTACCGCTTGCGGCAGCCTTCTTCGCCATGACTTTCTCCTGACCTGTCAATCGCACTTCGATAATTGGAAATTTACAGAGCCCAAAAGGTCCTCACTGTCTCCAGGTGGACCTCAAGCGGCCAGATTTGCAGAAAACAAACCGTTGCGTCTGGCAGAAAGCGAATTACGTGCCATGAGTTAAATTCAATACATAAGTTGTTTACCACAAACGATTTACAGACATATTTAGGCAGCAATTCAAAATCGGGGCGGAATGAAGTCGCTCCGAAAGACTGCCGTTTTGACACGCCGTTTCAATTGACGACAAATTTGGCTTACTCGTTGTTGTCCGGCGTCAGGAAGACTATTCTTAGCATTCAAAACCCACTTCTATTTGAGCCCACCAGAATCGTCTGAGCCCACCTTAAATCCTCGCCCAGCAGTTTGGCATTCCATGACATCTTCTCTTCAGACAACTCATGCGAGTTCCGTCGGCCAACCGACGTCCGTTGCCAGTTTCGATTTCCATCAGCGGACTCGAGTCGTTTATGGATGTGGCACGTTTGGCGAGTTAGGCAGACTGGCCAGAGAATTGGACGGTCAGCGAATCCTCCTGGTGACGGATGCAGGTCTGCGTGAATCCGGTTACAGTGCCAAGGCCGAAACGATTCTCCGCGCGGAGGGACTTGAGGTCGCTGTTTTTGACCAAGTGCGAGAGAACCCCACGAGCGAAGATGTGGACCGTTGTGTTGAATTTGCCAGATCCAATGAGATTGGCCTGATCGTCGGTCTTGGCGGCGGCAGCAGCATCGACTGCGCAAAGGGTGCAAACTTTGTGCTGACAAACGGTGGCCGGATTCACGACTATAAAGGCGTCGGCAAAGCGAAATTGGCGATGCTGCCCATGATCGCCGTCCCAACAACATCAGGAACTGGCAGCGAAGCGCAATCGTTCGCGGTCATCGCGGACGCCGAGACGCACATGAAGATGGCGTGCGGCGACCCCAAAGCTGCCTGCCGCATCGCCATTTTGGATCCCGAACTCACCGTCACGATGCCTGCATCTGTTGCCGCAGCTACTGGCATCGATGCGATGACGCACGCCATCGAAAGCTACGTGACAACCAAACGAAATCCGATTTCGCAAATGTTCGCTCGACAGGCATGGGAACTTTTGTCGTCGGCGTTTCCGATTATTCTTCGAGAACCTGAAAATCTGGACGCGCGCGGACGGATGCAATTGGGCGCGTTCCTGGCGGGTGCCGCCATCGAAAACAGCATGCTCGGCGCTGCTCACGCTGCGGCCAACCCGCTGACCGCTCAATATGGGACAACACACGGCGTTGCCGTTGGCCTGATGTTGCCTCACGTCATTCGCTGGAATGCCGATGTGTCGGCTGAACTCTATCGTGACCTGGTCATCGCAGCAAAATGGGACGATTCTGAAACCAGCGTCGAAAACGCTCTGTTTCAACTTGCCGATGGCTTCACAGAATTTCTGCGACAGGCTGATTTGCCAGTCTCGGTGTCGCAGGCGATCGATGCGGAAGCAGATGATGCTGTTATCGAGACGCTGGCAGCCGAAGCAGCTCAGCAATGGACCGGAACCTTTAATCCTCGCCCGATGGACGTCGCATCATTTATCGAACTCTACCGAAACGCTCTGTGAGTCTTCCGCCAGCTCAAGGATTGATCTGAAGTGAAACAATCGCCCTTGCTTTTCGTCGCTTTGCTGACGTCTTTGTTTCCCGTGTTGGACGCTGCTGCAACCGAGCCGACTTCGAAGCCGAACATCGTCTTCATCATGGCCGACGATCTTGGTTACACGGATGTCGCATGTTTTGGCAGCAAGTATTACGAGACGCCGAACATCGACCGGCTTGCGACGCAGGGAATGAAACTCCTGAATCATCATCATTGTCAGAATTGCACGCCGACGCGGGCCGCGTTAATGAGCGGGCAATATGGTGCTCGGACCGGAGTTTACACCGTCGGCGGGACAGATCGTTTCGACTGGAGCATGCGCCCGCTCCGGCCAGTGGACAACGTCACAAATCTGCCGCTTGATCGAGACATCATCGCGAAGCAACTCAAAGCGGCCGGTTACGGGACAGGCATGTTTGGCAAGTGGCACATTGGTGAGCGGGGAGACTATTTTCCTGGCAAACGTGGCTTTGATGAGGCCATTGTCAGCGCGGGCAAGCACTTTAACTTTGCCACCGAACCAAAGACCGATTATCCCGATGGACAGTATCTCGCCGACTTCCTTACCGACAAGGCAGTGGACTTCATCACGCGCCACAAGGATGAGCCGTTCTTTCTTTACCTGCCGCACTTTGGAGTGCATTCACCGCATGATGCAAAAGCCGATCTGATTGCGAAGTTTCAACCCAAGCCTGGAGTCGGAGGACACAATAGTGCGACGTATGCCGCGATGATCGCTTCGGTGGATGAAAGCGTAGGCCGCGTGATGAAGACACTCGATGAATTGAAACTGGCCGACAACACGGTGCTGATATTCACCAGCGACAACGGCGGAGTTGGCGGCTACAACCGGCCTGATGGTCTGCAACGCGATTTGGGAATGGAAGGCAAAGGCAAGAAAGGCAAAGCGAAAGTCGAAGATGGCGGTGGCATCACCGACAACGCTCCGCTGCGCAGCGGCAAAGGAAGCCTCTACGAAGGCGGCACGCGAGATCCATTCATCGTCCGTTGGCCTGGCGTGACAACACCGGGATCGTCAAGCAACGTTCCGACGATTCATGTCGACATTTTCCCGACGTTCCTTGAACTCACCAGCGCACCCAAGCCGCGACAGGTGCTCGACGGCGAGAGTCTTGCGGTGCTGTTCCGAGATCCTGCGGCCAAATTGAAACGGGATGCCATTTTCCAGCACTTCCCAGGTTATCTCGGATCAGGTCCCGGACTCTGGCGCACAACGCCGGTGAGCCTCATTCAAGTCGGCGACTGGAAGCTGATGGAGTTTCTGGAAGACGGCCGGTTGGAACTTTACAACCTCGGCGACGACATCGGCGAAACTAAGAACCTGGCGACGCAGATGCCTGAGAAGGCCACGAAACTCCACGAACGCCTTGTCGCCTGGCGAGCCGAAGTGAAGGCTCCGATGCCTACGAAGAACGACGGTGCCGCTGAGAAACCAAAGGCAAAAGGCAAGGGAAAGAAAAAGGCGGCTTAACTGAGACCCGTGGATACAAAGCCAACGATCTGAATCGCTTGTGTGAGAGCGTCAGAAGGAAAGGCATTCATGGCAGAAAAATGGGTTCTGCGCGAAATGAAGTGCGCGACATAGAAATTGCGGACTCCGGGCGGGTCGATCCGTGCGTGTGGCGTTCAAGCACTGCGATTCGGCCCAACGGGCCTTGGCAAGTCAGCCTGGGGCAACGCCCCAGGTTTCAGGGGCACCAACGCATTTTGCCCTGAAAGGGCAACGCAGACCCACTATTGCGGAACCCTGTCAGGGTTCGTGTTCAGACGGAACGTCAACTTGGGGCGGC
>JBDNFT010000423.1:0-4305 GCA_041689695.1 Planctomycetaceae bacterium
GAAAGCATCGATCCGATTTTCGGATTCGGGCTCAAAACCTGACAGCAAAGTGCCAGTTTCAGGCTGCGCAGCACCAGGAAAACTCCAGATTTTCTCATGCCAAGACCACAGTGGTTTTGGCCAGGGCGGCGATAATGAACCCTTCGACGCAGCAGTTGGAATTGACAGCACAGCTACGCGCGATATGTCATCACTGGTGTCGTGATTCAGTTCCAGTTCTGCCACTTGTTTTTTCAATGCCCGCAATTGCCGTTCAAGTTGATTCTGCAGCAAGGTGCCTGAGTACATCTCTTCCAATTGCTGGACATTGTCCGCAACTTGTCGCAAATCTCCTTTGAGTAACACGCTGGTGAGTCTGACCACATGAGCTTGCAGGCCGGCTTCCGTCAAAGGAAATTCGCGCGCGACGCGGGCGACGGCAAGCCGATCACTGTTGCGAATTGCTGTTTCCAATTGCTGCCCTGCGATCGCGTTATTTCCATCAAGCCAGGCACGCTGCATTTGTACAGAACTTCGCAACAGCAGCGCCATCGCCCGGCTACGCACGCTGCGCGCCAGTCCAGCATCGGAATCAAAATCGAACACGTCGACTTCATGAGCAAAAATTCCCAGCAACGATTCCCGCAGACGACCTGCATTGCCGCTTATTTCAGCACTCTCAGCGGATCGGAACAGCAATTCCATTTGCCGGTCTCGAATAAGTTGCTGCGAAAGTATTTCCGCCTGTCCGTGTTTGTGTGTATCGGACGGTTTGGCTCTTTGAGGTTGCTGACCAAAGCAATTCTCCGATCGACCGGCCAGCAAGCTGCAAATCAAGAATATGCATTGAACCTGCAGATTTATCAACGACTTGCGCATGTCTGATGAATTACCCAGTGAGGCCCTGAATATCTGTCGATTCTTTCGTCACGATCGCAACTTTTTCGCCTTGATCGCAACAAAGTATACCGGACATTTCCACACAGCGTCAGGGTAAAACAGCCTCAGCCTTGATGCGTGCCCGATGGCAATCCAGTTCTGATAGGATAGAATGCTGGCAATTGACTACGATAAACCTCAGATTTGAAACTTTTGGTACCTTAAAATAATGACATCGTCGAAAAAAAATCGATCTGAAACGACTGAAAATGACAGCCGTGCGTCAAGCGACGCGCTCAAGCCGTCACTGGCATCGCACATCGTAGATGGTGTCGAACGTCTGGTCCTAGATGCCATTAAGAATACTCAGCCGCTGGAAATCGATCCGGCTCGTTCGCAACTATTCGGTTTATTCGTTGCCGCTGACGAAGCAGGCTTGATCGCCGATGACAGCAATGTCGGAGTCTTTGATGGCTTCGATGAAGAAAGTGCCGTCACCGATTTATCAGCCGACAGTCTTTGCCGATTGCTGGCCCGTCGCTGGGGACTCGACATGGCCGCTCGCGAAGCACAGGCATTGCAGACTCGTCTGCCCGCCGAGCAACTTGAACGCATGCGAGTGCTGTGGTCGATGATGCGAATGTGGATGGAATGGAGCTACGCCTGGCGACGCTGGAATGAATTCCACAAGAACTGACATCTTGCTGTTATGGCGTAGCGAAACTCGTCAAGAGTTTCGGACGTCCGGTGAAATGGCCGAAAGTCTTGACGACTTTCGCTACGTGTGTTCTCAGTGAAATGGCCGAGAGTCTTGACGACTTTTGCTACGTGCGTTCTCAGTTATTCTCCTTCAAGCCTTCGAGGTGCCCGAGATTCTTTACGGGCTCAAAGATCGCCAGCACATCCTTCAGCAGTGATTCATCCATCGGTTCTGCGAGCCACTTGGCCCAATTGCGGATATTGACTGGATTCGCGCTACCAGCGACGGTCGTCGCGATGTCTGGATGAGCACACGAAAACTGCAATGCAAGTTTCGCGATGTCACTGCCATGCTTTGAACACAGCGCTGCCGCGTCTCGGGCGGCGGCCTTCACGGATTCTGGCTCCTTCAACCACGCTGGCAGAGGTGCGTTTGTCAGCAGCCTTGCCGAGAACGGACCTGCATTCATCACACCCACGCCCCTGGCTTTCAGATATGGCACAGATTCATCGACGAACCGCGAATTCTGAAGCGTGTATTGGTTGTATGACAACACACAATCGATGTCTGTTTGATCGCAGATGAACGGAAAGATCTTTTGCGGATATCCGCTGAAGCCGATGAATCTGACTTTACCGGATTGCTGAATCTTCTTCAGCGCTGGAATTGTTTCATCGACGATCTGTTGCATCGGTACAAATTCGATGTCATGACACAGAATGATGTCCAAATGATCTGTGCCTAGTCTATGCAAACTGACATCGATACTCTCCGCAACTCGCTTCGCGCTGAAATCAAAATGCTGCAGATCATAGCGACCAAGTTTAGTACACAACGTGTAGCTATCGCGCGGAATTCCGCGTAGTGCAATCCCAAGCATAACTTCACTCATGCCACGCCCGTAGAAGGGTGACGTATCAATGAAGTTCAGCCCGCACTCCAGAGCAACGTGTACGCTTTCCATCGCTTCGTCGAGCTGAACGCTACGAAACTCCTGCCCCAGAGACGACGCACCAAAGCTGAGGATCGGAAGTTGAAGTCCTGTTTTGCCAAGTAGACGAGTTTGCATGTGATATTTTTCGTTGTGTGATGACTCGTTCCTGGGCTCCAGCCCTGGAACGCACTGCTCCGGAGGCTCCTGCCTCCACTGTTGTTTTGCAGGATGGATCGTTGGAATAAGTACGTTATCACAGAAACAGCGGCTTCATGTGACGATCGAAGATATTCTCTGTCACCTGTTTTGCCACGATGGCTTCATTCGACTTCAGCAGATCGGTGTAGCGTTTCCCGGCTTTTGCAGCGATCTTAAATGACACGTGCAACAATTGACGCATGTTTGCATTGAACTCCGGGTGACCGGGAATATGTCGCAATGCACTCGCCAACTGCGGGCCTGTCCAGCCATTCACAGTTGTGGCGTCTGGCAGCTTGCTGCGATCGATATCGATCACGCTGGCATATGGAGCGCAGAGTTCATCGACGTGCTCCAGAGCATACGCATAGATTTCTTTCGCCAGAACCAGACCATCGCCGCCAGCTTCGGCCAGCCCAATGAGTTCCTCCAGCCATGTTGTCCCCGCTGTTTTGAGATGCAGACCAGCACCAGTTCTGGCGAGAGCTTTTCGGATGATCGGATAAATGCTGAACTTGTCGCTGCCACTATGGACGCTGAGCTTAAGATTCGCCGGTAGACCATACTGTTTGACTGCGTATGCGATCACGGCCAGATCATCGTTGAATTCTTTTTCGAACTGCACCAGATCGCCAACGTAGTCAACACCTTTGTTAAATCGGCCGGTAAACTTTGGAGCGATCGTTTGCAATTTGACTTTCTCATCTGCCAGCAATGCCAGAATGATCAGCAACTCAGGCGGAGTTTGCGGCTGATCCGTTTCATCCATAGAAACCTCGGCAATGATCTTGTCTTCGCCTTTCGCCGCAACGATGTGGCGATAGATTTTGCCTGCATCCTGAACTGCCAACAAATACTTTGAGACTACTCTTTCGACTTCCGCTTGCGTTGTCGCGATAGGCGAACTGACGTCGGGCACGTTGAGAGTTCCGACGAGTTCGGGATGTCGATTCATGAATGCCTGAACGTCCGTGCCAGCGGCGGGTTTGCCAATCGAGTCAGCAACGTCGATCGTGAAGAAATCCGAACACGACATAAATCGATCGACGGTATTCAAATTGATGTGATCTGCATCAATGTGCCAACTTTCAGTCCAGCCAAGCTCTTTCACAGCGGCCTGAGCAGCGTCGAATACACTTTGAGGTTCTGAACCAATAAACGTATGTTCGCGGTTCGATTTATTCCAAACAGGAGCCACGTGAACGCCATTTTTCGCCAGCATCTGAAACGCCGCTAAATGAGCCTTCGCCTGATGCGCAAAACGATCACCAACGCCAAAAGAAAATCGATCGAGTGTGAGCATGAATACAAAACTTTTTCACAGAATAATTGAAACGGTGGAAGGCCGAAGCATAGCGTTTTTTTGAGCCGATGGAATTATCACTGCACATTTGCCGGGCTCGAACCGCGAAGAGTAGCGATGACAGCGGATGTGAAAGTATTATCGTCAGCAGTCGGAGCACGCAGGATGACAACTCGGCGATCCTTTGCCTCGCCGCCCTGAGGCGGATGTACATTTTCCACATACACGATCGTACCGACGGTCAGGGCTGCTTTTCCAACCACGCGAATCTCGGTCGTCGTATCTGGAAGTGTCGATGCTGGATGATGCTAA
>JBDNFT010000424.1:0-3121 GCA_041689695.1 Planctomycetaceae bacterium
ACGAAACGAAAAACGGCTCCAGGGACTTTGCAACTGCTCCGCGATCCGGAATTACTCGAGTATTGCTTAACTTGATGCGTATGGGCGGCCAGCAATGGCCGTCCCTACCGCGATAACCGAAAACGTGAATATCGACGGATACTTATGATCTGGAAGGCAACCAAACCAGCAAAACCAACATCACCACCGGAGTCAAAACCGAATACACGTGGAACCACGCCAATCAACTTGCCGCCGTCACCTTCAAAACGTCAATTAACGTGGTGACAAAATCGGTGCAGTATCAGTACGATGCCCTCGGACGCCGCATCGGCAAATCTGTTGACGACACCGGAGACTGCACAATGGACCGCAGAGAATCCTACATCTACGACGGAGCCGGTTTGCTCGCAGGTGCAGTCCACATCGCAGGTCCCAATGGAGCGTTGAATCAAGCTGGCTGGACCGATCAAATGATCCTCTCTTTCACCGATTCCGACGCCGATAGTTCACAGTCTGAGGAACTCACCGCCTCTCCTGCTACCAGCATCGGATACAGCAGTAATGCCAATTCTGCCCCTGTACTGACACCAATTTTCGCATTTTGCAGCTAACGCCGCGTCTGTTTGCGCAGGCTGCGAATTTTGGTATACTACAGAAATCTGGGGTATTCAGGTGGCATGGCGGCTTTCCCTTGAGCAATCAGCACGGTGTTATTTGAAGAGGGCTATACAATGAAATCGTTTCGACTGTTGTTTCTGGCTGTGTTTTGTATGTCAGCAAGCCTGTGGGTTACGCCTGCTGTGGCTGGTGGACCGGGCGGTTGTCCTCCGTGGCGTCCATGTGGCCCGGGGAATACCTTTGGTGGAAATCGATTAATCGGCCAGGGTGGCTTTGGCGTAGATTTTCGACCATCGTGCGCGACACACGACGCATGCTTGGCTTCAGGTGCTTCCCGCCAGCAATGTGATCGGCAATTTCACAGTGATATGAGATGTGCCTGCGAAAATTCGTCGCATCCGTTTCTTTGCCGCATGAAGTCGTTCAAGTTTTTCGCTGGAGCTCGCATATTTGGCGGGCTTTATTACTGATATGTCACGGCCCGGCATTCGCAGATTGAAATCTATTCTCAGCCTGCGAGTGCTCCGCCAAAACGCTGGTAACATCCTCAGATGAAATCCGCTACGACGCCTATCGGGACTGTTCGTTACGAATTCAAGTGAGGTGTCTGATGAAAAAATACTGGACAAATACGATTCTTTCCTTTGTCGTGGGACTGCAGCTTATTGGGACAAACTTTGTTACAGCTCAGGAAGAGAATAGCCTGTATTCCGCAGTAGACGCAGTGGCAGCTTTCGAAAACGACAGCGATGTCGTACACGATAGGTCAGCCTCCGGATCTGTCCGGGAAAGTCGACTGATCTCAACGAATGATCTGCTTCGAACGTTGCAGGACGCCAACTTCGAAGGGTCTGCGATTGGTACGCGAGCCGTTGCGACAAAAAAACAACTGGCTTCGTGGCAGTTTCCCGTTCTGGTCACACTGTCGGAGAATGAACAGGACGTCACAATCGTGCTCGGATTGCGCCGAGTGAGCGATCCTCAAAAAGTACCCGCGACACGCTTGTTGCAACTGTTGGAAACGAATGAGAAATCGGGTCGCACAAGTTTCGCCTTCAATCGCGAGCGGAATCGTCTTGAGCTGTTCAGCCTGATCGGAAACACTGGCATCACCGGCCAAACGTTAAGAGACCAGATCAACAGACTTGCGATTCTGGCGCGGGATACGGAATCGTTGTGGAATCTGGAAGAGACGACTGGCGGAGCTTCAGAAAACTCGTCAGAAGCTGCAAATTCCGGGGCCACAAAAGTTGTTGAGCCCAGCGTTGAACCGTCGCCCTTGAATACCGCTCAATCCACTGCACCCGCGGCTCAAACGTTGCCCGAGGCTGCGATTGTTTCCCCGAATTCTCTGCATGGGCGATGGTCAGCCAGTCGTTCTACCACCGATGCCTTTGCGATTTTGCTGAACACCGACAACACGTTTGTCCTGGTCAATGTTAGCGGAGGCAAGCAAGCTCGATCAGCGGGGAAATTCTCGCTGTTGAACGGCCTGCTCACACTGGAAGGCAGTGACGGAAGTCGTCTGCTCGGCAATGTCACGGTTGCTTCCAGTTCAGAATTTCGCTTCGAACCACAATCCGCCGGGAACACTGCAACAGGATTGACTTTTCGTAAGGCGCAATAGTGGTGAGGCTGGAGATTCTGTATTCTCCATTTGGAACTCGTGAATATGCTTTTTGAACGCAACAACAGATCTCTGACATGGAATGGCAAAGAGTTCATCAACAGTACGGACCATGGACGGCAGTTGCAGTCGGCTTCAAATTTCGACTCAGGTTCGGCGTTTACAGGGGATACTTTTAACCCAACGGAGGCAGGCTCACGGCCTGATGGTGCGGGTGAGCAATCAACCAGCCGGCTGCTCAACTACATCGCACGTGGCAACCAACTCCAGACAACAAATCAAATGGCCTTCTGGTTGCGGCCGGTTGAATTGTCCGATGGTCATCCAGCAAAAAACACGACCACCCTGTCCAGTCATCTGCTGACGAAACGAGTCACGATTGGTTACCTCGATTTGCCCAACGTGATTCAAAAGCACTATTCGATTCGCAATATGTTGATGCCATGGACACTCAATCCTCTCTGCAGCCTGATGGCCCCATGATCAGCGATTCTGCATAGCCGCGTGGCGAAGCAGCTTGATGGCGGTTTCGACCAGCATCTCGCCGCCGCCGGGTTGCAGGGCAGAATTGGTAACTTCGTAGCTGCCGCCAGCGTATGCCGCGCGGTGGGGGACGTAAATTGTCTCTACCGCGTCGGACAGTTCCACGATGATCGTCGTGCGAAATGGCGACGCCTGTTTAATGGCGAGACCCAGTTCCACGAAAACCTCCCCAGGCAAACTTACGATCGCAACATCGTCACCGATCGTCATCACGGTCACGTTGACCGGCAGTCGTTCACCGACGCCAGCCAGTGATCGGCTGAGTCCCCAAGTGATGTGCTTGGCGGTTTCTGTAAAGGGCTGGCGGTGCAGAAACTGATCCAGAATCAACTGCTTGTACGACGTCACATG
>JBDNFT010000425.1:0-1734 GCA_041689695.1 Planctomycetaceae bacterium
TACGAACTTCCTCTTCATTGATCGTAATTCCCAGACCGGGTCGTGTGTTTGGTGTTACGGAGCGAGTCGCCGCATCAATCGTGAAACCTTCATCAACAACGTCGTGTCTCCACGGTACGTCGCTGTGGACCGATTCGCAGATGATGTAGCTGGGTTGCGAGAACCCAAATTCCAGCGATGCAGCCGTGCTGACTGGTCCCTGCGGATTGTGCGGTGCGAGTGCGATGCGATAGGCATCGGCCAGAGCGGCGACGCGACGTGATTCTGTGAAGCCACCGCAGTGTGTAATATCAAGCTGGCAGATTTCACAACCGCCTGCTGCGAACAGATCGCGGAATGCTGCTAGGTGAGTCACTCGTTCGCCCGTGGCAATGGGTGTCGTCACTGCAGCGTTGATGGCTGCCAGGCCTGCGACATTTTCCGGCCAACACGGTTCTTCCAGAAAGTAAAGTCCGTACGGATCGAGCGCTCGGGCGAACTGCAATCCCATGGCTGGTGACGGTCTTGCATGGCAATCGACCATAATGTCAATGTCATCTCCGACAGCCTCTCGCATAGCGGCGACACATGCTTCTGCAGCTTTGATCGGTTTCCGGCCTTCAATGGGCATTGTGGAGGGCACGGCCATCGACTTGAAAGCGGAGAAGCCGTCAGCGACGGCCTGCTGTGCCAGCTCACCAAATCGCTTTGCGTTGTCAACGGGAGTCTCGTAGAAACTCTCCATGTCGCCGCCGCCGAGATGGCAATACAGGCGGATGGAATCACGAACCGGTCCGCCCCAGAGTTTGTGACACGGAACGCCGTGGATTTTTCCGATGATATCCCAAAGCGCGATATCGATGCCAGCGATCGCGGTTGAACGGACGATTCCGCTGCCGTGCCAGAAGTGTTGTCGCCACATGACTTGCCAGAGATGTTCAACTCGTGTGGGGTCTTCGCCGATCAGCAGTTGTGACAAATCTTCGATGGATCCCACAACTCCGCGAGTGTGCCATTCCAGCGTCGCTTCGCCCCAACCGAAAAGTCCGGGTTGATCGGTGATGACTTTCACAAAGATCCAGTTGCGCATGCGAGCATGGCAGACAAGCGTTTCAATGGCCGTGATTTTCATGGTGAGCCTTAACTATTTTTTGGCCGAGCTTTTCGCTGCGGATTGAGAGCGTACTTTTATTGCGGGATCGTATTACTCAAGGTTGGCGTGAAGAATACCGAGTGAATGCCGTGTTCGCTTGCATTCGGAGGAAAAATCGGGTTCCATGCGGTGAGGAATTCGCTTGATCATGTTCGGCGAATCCGATTTTTTCCCCGATGAGACGCCTACTTTCAATTCCTGCCATATTGAGGTTCCTTATGAGTCAGTTTAATCGACGTCGCTTCCTGAAAACATCTGCGGCGGCCACATCTGCATTGATGGTCGCCCCCGCAATTGGTCGCGCTGGAATGTCCCAGAACGAAAAGCTGGGCGTGGCTGTAATCGGTGCCGGCGGCCGCGGTGGTTCGCATATCGACGAGTATCTAAAAGACGAGCGGACAGAAATTCGCATTATCGTCGATGCTGATGAACGCGCTGGAAATCGTGCTTGCGATAAGATTGCAGAAAAACAGGGCTTGCGTCCAACGGCCGTGATCGACATGCGGCGGGCATTCGATGACAAGTCGATCGACTTCATCAGCACGGCCACACCGAATCATTGGCATGCCCTCACCGGAATCTGGGCGATGCAGGCTGGAAAA
>JBDNFT010000426.1:0-6256 GCA_041689695.1 Planctomycetaceae bacterium
AACTCCGTGTTCTCCGTGGTCAATACTGCGATTCAGTTTTCCACCACGGGGTTCACCGAAACGCATGACGTTCTTGGTTCTTAGTGCTTGGTTTATCGCCAGTTCCTCCGTGAACTCCGTGCCCTCCGTGGTGAAGATTGCGATTAGACTTTGAACCGTGAATCACACGAATGAAAACAAAAAAACGTGCCTGGCGTTTGGTGAAAACGTGCGGGGTGCGAAGAACCAAGCACCAAGCACCAAGAACCAAGATCAGTTTGCGACTCTTCACAACCTTAGTTACAACAGCACCTTTCTTGCCTCCAAGACCAAATCGACCTTTGTCTGCTGGCCGCCTCGGATGACGTCGAGTTGGATGGACTGCCCCGGCTTGAAGGTTTCCATCAGACGAGTGAGGTCATTAAAAGTGCGGAGTTTTTCGCCGTTGATGGCCGTGATCTGGTCTCCCAGGAAGAATTGCGAGTCTTGTTTGCTGCAGCCTTGTAAGCCGGCAGCTTCGGCTGGGGTGTTGGGGTAGACGTAGAGTACGACAAGTCCGCCTGCCAGCAGCTCTTGCGGGATGCCGTTGTCTCGAGCAGTTTCTCCGTCAAGAATAGCAATGCCCATGGATGGTGTCTGGTTGTTGATGGCTTCGTGCATGACCAGTTCCACCGACTGATGCACGTCATTCACCGGCACCGCAAAACCCAGTCCGGCGGATGCTCCGCTGGTGCTGACAATCGCTGTGGTGACACCTATCAGGCGACCGGCACTGTCGAGCAATGGGCCTCCGGAGTTTCCTGGATTGATCGCTGCATCTGTTTGAATCATCCCGGCCAGAATGTTCCCGTCGTCGCTGCCGACGCTGCGGTTGAGTCCTCCGATGATCCCCGTAGATAAAGTCCGTTCATAGCCGAACGGATGACCAATCGCGAGGACCGATTGCCCCACCTTCAAATCATCTGACGCGCCGAGCGTAATCGGTACCAACAATGAAGGTTCGGCGGCGATCTTGAGCACCGCGATGTCGTGCTTGGAAACGGCTCCCACAAACTCCGCCGAAAATACTTGCGGAGCGGCAGAACTCGACGACTTCCCGAGCTGCACTTCCAACTCCGCGCCTTGCCGCAGCAAGGCGTCCCGCACGACATGCAGATTCGTGACGATGTGCCCGTTTTCGTCCCAGACGATGCCCGTTCCTGAACCAATCTCCTGGTCTGCAATGACACCTTGATTGACCAATTGCGCGTTCTTTGACTTAATCCGGATGTAAACAACCGATGGTGCGACCTGTTCGAACAACTGGTTCCTGATGACTTCGTCGGAAGCGAGTTCACCGCGTGGCGTGACCGTGCGTTGTGTGTAGTCGTGCTGATTCCGCCACGAATCTGTGAATGTCTTGAACAACAGCACTGCGACCAGACAGAGGAGTACGATCACCAACCAGCCGTTTGCTGCGGGACGATGATTCGCTTCTCGTTTTTTTGAATCCTGTTCGTCGTCACTCATAGTTGCTGTTTCGGATTATCTGATCCTGAGTTGCTGGTTTTCGCGGCCATTGCATGTCGCGAACGTAATCTTCGCCTATTATCCGCGTTCTGCAAAGTCAGCTTTGTGATTCCGCAGGAACATGAATCGCATTGTTCACCACGGAGGTCACAGAGGAACAGGCGACGCACCAGGAACCAGGAACGTAATGCGTTTTTCTGACTTCTCTGTGCTCTCCGTGAACTCCGTGGTAAAACAAATCGCAGGATTCACCACGGAGGACACGGAGTTCACGGAGGAACTGGCGACGAACCAAGAACCAAGAACGTTAAACCATGATCGTTGAAGGAATCGTAACAAGTGTCGATGCTGTCGGTCGCCTGAACGTCGCTCCCATGGGGCCGATTGTTGTGGGTGACTTCACAAGTTTACTGCTGCGCCCGTTTCAGCCATCGACGACATTCAATAACCTTGCGGCCACACGATGTGGTGTGTTTCATGTGGTTGATCGAGTGGACATTATTGCTCAGGCGGCGATCGGCAGACTGGAACACCTGCCTGCCGTCGAACCCGCGAATACTGTGAACGGCTTTGTCCTTCAAGATTGCTGTCGCTGGTTTGAGTTCGAAGTGGACAGTATTGATGCCTCTGATGCCAGAAGCCAGATGCCCTCAACAATCGTCTATCGCGGCGAACGGCGGCCTTTTTACGGATTCAATCGAGCTCGACATGCGGTCCTTGAAGCAGCAATCCTGGCAACTCGACTGCACTTGCTGTCGCAACAGCACGTATTGGATATGATGAGCTTTTTGGAACCAGCAGTCGAGAAAACCGGCGGTCCGGAAGAAAAATCTGCGTTCGCCATGTTAAAAGAATTCATTGACAGCAAATATCCAGAATGACCCAAATCGATATCACAACTGGCTCACGTCTTCACTTTGGACTCATCTGCAACACGCTGCATTCTCCGTGGCGGTTTGGTGGTATTGGAGTGATGCTGCGACAACCGGCCTGGCGATTGCGTGTCGCACTAATTGCAGCCGACACAGACACAATTCACGCGGACATGGAAGTTGCCGGTCGGATTCATGATTTTCTGGCCCGCATTCGATCACACCAAAACGTGTCGTCGCTGCATATCGAAGTTCATCAGAATCTTGCGTTGCATACGGGACTTGGGAGTGGCACACAGTTGGGACTGGCGTTGTCGGCTGCGATCGAAGTGATGACACATCGCCGTCTACAGGAAGATCCATTTCAGTTGGCTCAACTTGCGGATCGTGCTGAGAGATCGGCGATCGGGACCATTGGTTTTGCTCGCGGTGGATTCTTAGTCGATCATGGTGAATCGCGAGCAGCTTCGTTGAATCGGCGTGTGGATCGCATAGCGGTTCCCGAGGGATGGCGTTTTATTCTGGTTCATCCCGTTGATTCTCAGGGCTTGTCCGGAGAAAAAGAACGAGCGTTTTTTGGTCAGCGGGTTCACATGCCGCAGACGTTGATTGAAGATCTGGGACAACAAATACTCACTCAGATCGCCCCGGCAGTTCGTGAGAACAGGTTCGAGCAATTCGCGACTTCGCTGGAGAATTACGGGCAGACTGTGGGTGCATTTTACGCGGGAGAGCAGGGCGGTGTGTTCGCTCATCCCGCCATGACGGAGCTTGTTTCGCATCTGCGAGCAAATGGAATTTCCGGCATGGCACAGTCTTCGTGGGGACCGTTGATTGCTGTCCCGGCGGCTTCGCAGGATCATGCAGAGGAAATCATCAAGTTGATTCCTGATGCGATCGCTGACAGCACCTTAAGCTTGTCCGTTTCTGAGCCGCTGAATACGAGTGCGACAGTTCGGTCGATTGTCGATGACGCCGTGCGAGAGGTTGTCTAGCAAGAACGACAGTCGCCAGTTGGCAGAGAGTATTGCCAGCCGCGACCGGCGATTGTTGATCATTGATTGCTGGAAGGCTTCCCGATCTGAGGACAGATCAGGCTACATAAACAAAGCACCAGGCACCAGGAACGGTTCAGAACTTATGACCCGCTCAGCAGGCGGATTTCTTCCAGCAGCGATGACTTCAGTTTCTCCAGAAGTTCCGGATTTTCGACTTTGCGTTGGTGTTCGTCCACCACATAAAAGACGTCCACCACCTGATCAATATTCGTGGCGATGCGTGCCAGATGGACCGTCAGCCCAAAATTGAATAAAGTGTGAGCCAGTGTATACAGCAACCCCTGTGTATCTGTGGCAAATACGTCAACCACGGTGAATCGCTCCGAACAGTCGTTATCGATGCCAACCTTTGGTTGCTGTCGCACGATGACCGGATTGATGCGGTTAAAGCGATAAATACCGCTGCGACGAAAGATGCTTTCGACTTTCTTCTTCGCTGTCAGCACATCACCGATTGCCACGGCAACATCTTCAATTCGTGATTGCGGTACAGGACCCGTGAAGTCGTTGTCGGTGACTCGAAAGTAGGCGATCACGACACCATTGGACGTCGTACACACCTGAGCTGCCAGAATATTCATTCGCAGGCCGGACAGAATTCCCGCGATACTGTGAAAGCTGCCGTGCCCGAATCGACCGGGAGCAAACACGCGATAACTGACGGTTTCTGTTTCAGCATCGAACTCGCCTTCAATCTTGACTTCAGATTCATTCAACTGATGAATCATGTCCAGGTCTCGAGCAATGCGATCGGGCTGCTCGGTCATCAGGTAAAACGGCGGCAGTGAATCCAACTCTTCATCAGCCCACTGGCTCCATGCTTCAGGATCAGCATTGCTGCCAATCGGCACGATGGAACTCCGCACGGCGGTTCGCACCATCTGCAGTCGTTCCCGTTCCAGATGATTGTACGGCCGACCGCTAAGAATCTGCATGGCCCGGTTATAGAGATCGGCCAGCAATTCGCCTTTCCAGTCAGACCAGACATCTGGACCAACGGCTTTGATATCTGCCACCGTGAGGACATATAGCATCCTCAGCATTTCAGGTGCACCTACCAGCCGCGCGAAATCGACCAGCATTGTGGGATCGGTGATATCCCGTCGAAACGCCAGATCAGGCATAATCAAGTGATAGCGCACCAGAAACATGAGCATCGTTTTCTTGTTCGCCGCCATCTGCAAACGCACGGCAACTTCGTCACACAATTGTTCACCGACGATGCTGTGATCTCCTTCGCAGCCCTTGCCAGCGTCATGCATCAACATTGCCAAATGCAAAGTCGCGCGATGACGCACGCCCTGATAGGCGGAACCGACCGGCGATTCGTCATGTGCGAACGACGTCATTTCGTCCATGGCTTTCAGAGTGTGCTCGTCCACCGTAAAGCTGTGGTACTGATTAAACTGCATCAAATTTCGGATACTGGCGAATGGCGGAATCAGCCATTCCAAAATTCCTGTTTCGTACATGGCTCGCAGCGTATCGGGCAAGCCGTCCGTGAATCGCAGAATATCGCGGAATCGATCGGTGGCTTTGCGGCTCGGTTCTTCAGGCAGTCCGAGAGCAATTTGCCCTATCGTTTTGCGAAATTCCGGTGAGATTTTTGCCTTATTCTCCGCAGCGCTCACAAAGACATCCAGAACGGTCAGCGGATCTTTCAGTGCTTCGCGGCGAGCTTCCGGCACCTGGACCATGCCGTCGATGATCAGAAATCCTTCTGCTGATTTTTGGGGCAGGATGGCATTTCGCAAACGACCCAGGATGGACGGCTTGTGAGGCACTTCGGCAACACGCCGCGCGACGGCGGCGACGCGAGACGTGTGGCCAAAATATTCCTGCATAAAGGCTTCGACAGGGCGCAACTGATTTAACGCACGGAAACCACGTTGCTCAGAAAGTTGCAATTGTAATTCGCGGGTCATCACGTCCTGCTTTTGATTTGTCAGCGAATGCAGATCCGTTCGCAGCGACGAAAGATATTCGTCAGCCAGGAGCAGGTCGTCCAATTCCTGCTTGCTGATGTCACCTTTCTGCTGAAGCTGAGCAGGATCCGGATTGCGATAACGAATAAACGACACCCATCGCAGCAAGTGCAGATCTCGCAGGCCGCCGGGAGATCGTTTCAGGTCTGGTTCCAGCTGATTCACCGAATTACCGCGTGTCATCCATTCTTCGCGTCGGGATGCAACCAATCTCTCGATCATTGGTTCTGATCGCGCAGAGAAAACTTTTGAGCGGACTTGCTGCAGTGCGCTCTCGGCGAGCTTTTCGTTGCCGCACAAGAATCGGGTTTCAATCAGCGATGTTGCAAACTGAATGTCTTCGCCGGCAAATCGGATGACGTCAGGAATGGTGCGAATGCTGGAACCAGGCTGAGCTCCGGCATCCCAGCAGTCGCGAACTACGGTCGATAAGAATCCTTGCGCCGTTGCTTGCTGCTTTGAGTCCATCAGGAACAGCAGGTCGATGTCTGAAAACGGGGCAGGGCGGCGACGACCGCTGCCGCCAACTGCCAGTACCGCAAATGACGTCGGCGAAACCTGCGGACGCATTTCCAGCTGTTGAGCCACAATCCCGCGGATGAATTCATCGACTTGATCGGACATCCATTGGCAACACGCGATTCCGCCTTCGCCCGCTTGCATGCGTTCCTTCACGCCACTGCGCATGGCTGCAAGAACGGCACGTCGCTGCTGAATCAGACTGTTGATACTTTGGAGATTTGTTGATGATTGTGTCACTTCGGGTACCTGTTCTGCAGGTCCTTTCTGCCGGAAAGGACTGTCTTCTGTAGGTCCTTTCTGCCGGAAAGGACTTCGCAACTTGTTGCGACCA
>JBDNFT010000427.1:0-1555 GCA_041689695.1 Planctomycetaceae bacterium
TTTATTTTCCACAAGAATCACTTGTGGAATGCTCGGCATTGAGGATTGTTGCAGTTAATCGGATTTCCTTCAGCGCTATTTCCGTCCAACACGACTTGGTGGTTGGCGCTGTAGAAGGAGAGAATTAAGAATCTGCTCTTCGTTTATGATTGCCAATCGATCTTTGATTTCAGATGCAACCTCATCATAACTACCATTTCGGTACTCTGCTTCTACCAATCGTAAATAAACTAGCTGCCTCCCGATCGGAATGCGATGTTGATCCCCAGGGTGTGCCGCCTCAAAAACTTTTGGGATTAGAGGATGAATGCTGTGATGCGGAAACTCTGAAGTGATTCGTTGACCGTATTGACGAAACGTCTCTTCGCTCAGTGGAGAAATATGGCGTTTTTGTGCGGCCTCTGCGCCAAATAGTGACTCGAATTCTCGAATCTTCGGGCTGTCGCTGGCTAAGCTAATTTGTTCCCACGTGCCTGTTTTCATGATTCTGAAATCTCCCTGATGCATTTCCCAATAGGCAAAGGTTTCAGCATTTCGGTCAGGATGGCGATACCATTTCTTGGCGAGCAGTCCCGCCATAATCTTTGCCGCAACTCGCGTTGAAAGCCACTCTTGGATGTACGTGTTGGCTTCTGGTGCGTTTGCTGCCCATTCTTCGATCCTGTACTTCCTTGTCAGCTCTTGCCGAAAAACAGGCTCTATAAGCTCCAATGTAGGGCGAGTAGCGTCACTCTTTGCTTTTCCGCCTCGTGTCTGCATCTCGATCATTGTTTTTTGCAGCAATTCAGCACGCACAGCTTCGTTCAAAAGTGTCTTCACTCGTTCTTTCACGATGCATTGTGTTTCTGCATCAGTCCCTTCCCCCTTCCACCATTCGTTCAAATTGTCGCCTTGCTGGACTAGGATTTTACCAGCTGTCAGATCGAATGGACCACTTCGGGTAACGACAGTCGCCGGATGAACCAAATCATCGGCATCCTCAGCGCGAGAGACACTGCTATCCAAAATGCTCAACAGCAGGACTCCGTGAATTAGCCAATTGCCAAGATTCTTGAGCATGAACTACCTCCATGTAGACGTAAGCAGATCGTCGTGACAGCGCCGTTTAGATGCGTCAGTCAAGAAACACGAACGGAAAGTGGGATGGGAAATGACGACGCCCAAAAAGGAAAAGATTTAGTGAAACTCGGCACAACTCACGAAAATATATCCGGGGCAACTTTAACACGTCCAGACCAATCTGGAGAAGCGCAACAGGACGCGGCTCATTGAAGGCAAAAGCTGCCAGCGACGTGCCGGCGACGGTTTTTCTTAAACACTGCGTTTTCGGTTCGGTTTCAAGATTGCAGATTACCGCCCCAGTCCTCGACCTGCCGTCCGGACATTCTGGTGAACTCACGAGGGTTGCTTGTCACAAGGAACAAACGATTGAGGGCCGCAATTGAAGCAATCTGGAAATCGAACAGTAGAGAGCATCAAACGGGTCAGGCCCAATAGTGTTCGGCACGGTATTTGACCTGTTAGCAGTTTACACTTCGCAGCGAAATTCGGGAAA
>JBDNFT010000428.1:0-2146 GCA_041689695.1 Planctomycetaceae bacterium
CGTCGGAATTTCCTGACCTAAGTTTCTCTTGTCAGCGAGCGAGTAACGCGGACTGAACTGAGACGCCGCGTGTTGCGAAGGGTCAGATGTGGTACGAGTTAACTCTGCGTCGCAGAGTCTTTTTCTGTGGTGGCTTAAAACCACCGTGACGTCACCCGCCCGGATACGGGCACATCGTGAAGGATTTTCATATGAGCAAGTTCGTAAGCAGCGTTAAGAATTTCATCGTGTCAGAAGACGGCCCAACCGCAGTTGAATACGCGGTCATGCTGGCTCTGATCATCGTTGTGTGCCTGGCAGGAGTTTCTGCAGTCGGCAGCAACGCAAACGCCAAGTTCAACAATGTATCAAGCTACTTGACATAATCTGTTTGGGCGACACAGCCCGACAGGAAAAAGATGACGTTTCGCCGTTATCTGTGAAGTGTTCATTCACGAAAGAGGATGCGAACGAACTTCGCATCCTCTTTTTCTCCCGTCGTATTTTGCATGTGATAACCTTGGCTAAGTTACAAAGTGAACAGGTCGGCTGTCAGCACGCTTACTCCACAATTCAAAGATTTGAAGCGTCGAAATGAATTCATTCCTTAACAGTATCAAAAAGTTTGTTTTTTTCAGAAGACGGCCCAACCGCAGTTGAATATGCGGTCATGCTGGCCCTGATCATCGTCGTGTGCCTGGCAGCAGTTTCTGCAGTCGGCAGCAACGCAAACGCCAAATTCAACAAAGTATCAAAGTACCTGTCATAAGCAGGACTTCAGATTTGAAGGACTTCAGCACTCTGTCGTCCTCAACCTTCCTCAAATAGCAAAACATTCAGGAGTCAGAACATGTTGCCATACTGGATAGAGCTGTCTCCGGCAGATCTGATTCAGGGAACCGCTGTGCTGGCCCTGGCTTTTGCCTTTATCATCGGCAACCTGTTTGCACCAACGGGCCGTTGATCTCAATAACCAATGCACTACTGCGGATTCCCCACCGCGATAACCAACTCATAACACTGCAACCACCTTAGAAAAAGGGAGTCTCCCCATGGATTTTACAGAACTACTGCTCTCCAACTGGCACGTCAAAACCGTCTCAGCGATTCTAATTCTCGCAGCCTGGATCGACGGTAAGGAATTGAAAGTACCGAACTGGATCACATTTCCGATGATCCTGTCAGGACTGGTTTACTCGACGTGCGTCGGTGGACTTGGCGGCCTTGGTGTCGGCGTTCTCGGAATGTGCGTCGGACTACTCACACTCATGCCTCTTTATGCCGTGGGCGGCATGGGCGCTGGTGATGTGAAGTTGATGGCCGGAATCGGTGCATGGCTGGGTTGGGAAATTACCTTCGCGGCATTCTGCGTTTCAACCGTCGTTGGTGCCGTGATGGCTGTCCTGATGGTTCTGCGTAAAGGCACAATGAAGCATCACTACGAAAACTTCCTGCTGATTCTTAGCGAATGGATGGTTGTAAAGAATCCTTACGAATTGAATCGGATCGCAACTGAGCGTAAGCCACGCATGATGTTACTGCCTTACGGAATTCCAATCTGCATCGGCACGATTGGCTACTTCTTGTATCAGGGCATGATTTAAGAAATCCTTGCAGGGAGCGGCAGATTATGCCGATCCCTGCCTTTATGTTTTGTACCAATCAGCAATCGATGCGTTGTCGTTTCGCTGGAATGAGTTCCGACCCGCGTCGGACAAAAATTTGACCGTACTGGTCCTTCCGATTGTTCGGGGGAGATCAGCAAGATTGGCAATCCGACCAGCATTAGATTAAGCGAGCATTTCTGCCCTGCCGATGAAGATGCTGGTGGGTATGTATTGACTGCACTATTTAATCTGTTTTTGCACAAACTGCCGGTAACGTTTTTGAAAAAGCGATTCCTGCCGAATGCCGCTGTCAGAAAAATAGTCAGCCAGTTCAGGAGATATCCACAGACATGAAAAATCAATCACTGATTCTACTTGTAGTTGCTGCGGGGTGCGGACTTGTCGCCATGTTGGGCGTCAAGAAAGTGATCAGTCAGAAACCTGTGGAAACCGAAGAAACGATTCAGGTGCTGAGTGCCATCTCGGATATCGAGGTGGGAATGCGTCTGGATGAATTGAATACAAAGTTCGTTAAGGTCGGAATTTCTACAGCTCCGGAA
>JBDNFT010000429.1:0-2103 GCA_041689695.1 Planctomycetaceae bacterium
CGAGCGTTAAATCATCGTGGGGTGTATCGATCGGAAGTTGCTGTTTCTCTTGCAACAACACTTCCCGAAGTCGACCAACTGTCATCGCTGCACCGACGGTGATCGTCATATCGCGCGCGGGATAGTCGATCAGGTCACTGGAGATTTCCGAGTTAGATGGTTGGATGTTTGGCATGTTGAAACACTCACCTCCGACAATTTGTTGACTCAGCTCGCTCACGGTATCAATGAACTGCGTTTTATCACATCGCCGCATCAGCCGCACGGAGGCGTTCGTTGCGGTCGAAGGCCAGTAATTCAGTAATGACTTCGCCCATGTCGCCCATCATGATGCGATCGAGCTTGTAAATCGTCAGATTGCACCGATGATCGGTCATGCGATTCTGAGGAAAGTTGTAGGTTCGAATACGTTCGCTGCGGTCACCGGACCCAACAAGAGTTCGGCGATGTTCCGCACGTTCGTTCTGCAGCTTCGTCTGCTGAGCTTCTAAAATACGGCTTCGCAGGACTCGCATGGCTTTCGCTCGGTTTTTGTGCTGGCTCTTTTCGTCCTGACACTTCACAACAATGCCAGTCGGCAAGTGCGTCAGTCGCACAGCACTTTCGGTCTTATTAACCTTCTGGCCGCCCGGACCGCCGGCTCGCATTGTATCAACCTGCAAATCTTCGGGACGAATATCGATTTCAACTTCGTCCGCTTCAGGCAACACCGCAACCGTAGCAGCACTGGTGTGGACTCGCCCCTGCGTTTCCGTGGACGGAACACGCTGTACACGATGGCCGCCGCTTTCAAACTGCAATGAGTGAAACGCACCGTCGCCAGTGATTGAGAACACGACTTCCTTCAAGCCGCCAAGTTCCGTGGGGCTGAATTCCAGCACTTCCGTTTTCCAGCCGCGTTGTTCGCAATACGACGAATACATGTCGTACAGATCTTTGGCAAACAGAGCCGCTTCGTCACCACCAGTACCTGCGCGAACTTCCATAATGCAGGCACCACGAGTGATCGAATCACCAGCAGTAGCCATGTCTTCAAGTTCAACTGCCAGTTCGTCGCGCTGACCTTGCAATTGATGAAGTTCTGACTTGGCATATTCGCGAGCCGAGTGGTCATCTTCCTCTTCGACCATCATTTTTGCCGCGTCAATGTCGTCTTCCATCGCGTGGAACTTGCTTACGGCCGCCGTGATCCGGGTCAGCTTGCCCATCTCCTTTTGAATCTCGAGCATTCGAGAAATATTGGAGAGAACATCAGGATCGTGGAGTTGTTTTTCGAGTTCTTCGTAGCGTGCCAATTGGCGTTCAAGAACTGGGAACATGCGCGTGAGCCTGTGGAGAAAAGACGAGGAAGCGATCTGATGATTGCAAAAAGAAAGGACGTGCGCAGATCACTGCGCACGCCCTTGTCAAATTGTCAGATTAAGGTCGCTACTCCGCAGCAGGAGCTGCTGCGCTTTCGTCTTTCTTACCCCAACTGTACTTCTTGTTGAATTTTTCAACACGACCAGCGGAGTCGATGAATTTCATCTTGCCGGTGTAGAAGGGGTGAGAATGAGCGCTGATTTCCACTTTCACAAGCGGGTATTCTTTGCCGTCTTCCCACTGTGTCGTCTCTTTGGCGCGCATCGTTGAGTTGATCAGGAAACGTGTTCCTGTCGATGTGTCCATGAAGACAACCGCGTGATATTTTGGGTGAATGTCTTTTTTCATCTGCTTAGACCTTGAGGAGGTTTCGGCCAGCGGGTGACAAGTACACCAGCGTCGAGACCGAACCGAAACGCCACGATAGAATTTATGATGGCATGACACAATCCAGCCCTGTGGCCGGATAACGAAGCGGCGGAGTGTAAGTCCGCAACTGCAATTCGGCAAGGAAAAACGCCTTCCATGAGTCTTTCCGCCGTTGAGTTCCCGATTTCGAACGTCAAATTGATCGAGAAACTGGCAGGATGAAGGATCAAAGCGGTTGGCGGGAAGGAATTTGACTACTTAGTCCGCCATGTCTCAGGTCGGATGGCCACTTATTGCCGGAAAGAACGACGTATGTAGGTCCTTTCTGCCGGAAAGGACTTCGCGACTTGTCGCGACCTGCGACCAAACCCA
>JBDNFT010000430.1:0-4163 GCA_041689695.1 Planctomycetaceae bacterium
TCGAACTGGTGCTTCGGAACACGTCGTCGTATCACTTCCATTGCAGGATGCAATCCCGATTGAAGGCGTTCCAACAGGCCCACGTTCCGTCACATGGCAACCGAATCAGCCGGCAACATTGTCGTGGCTGGAAGCGTTGGACGATGGCGATCCACGCAAAATCGTGCCTTATCGAGATCGAGTCCTCAGCCTGGCCGCTGCGTTCGATTCCGCACCAACGGAACTTACGAAGACAGAACAACGCTGCACAGGAATCCAGTGGGGTGAAGTCGATGGACTCGCGTTAGTCTGGGACTACGATCGTGACCGCCGCTGGACTCGCACGTTTCGAATCAACACCGAACAACCTGACATCGCCCCTGCTCTGATGTGGGAAAGATCCGTCAATGATCGATACGCCGATCCGGGCTCGCCCATGCATCGGCTGCTGCCAAATGGACAAAGCGTCATGTGGCAGCATGACACCTATCTATATCTCCGGAGTAGCGGAGCGACACCAAAAGGCGATCGGCCTTTTCTGGATCGCTACAACTTGGCGACTGGTGAAAAGACGAGATTGTTCACGTGCGATGATGATTGCTACGAAACTGTCGTCGCACTGCTGACGGACGATGCGACGCAATTTATCACTCAACGCGAATCACAAATTGATCCGCCCAATGTGTATTTGTACTCGGCGGGCCGGGATCGCCGAGTCCTCACGGATTTTCCTGATCCGATGCCGCAACTTCGCAGCATAAAAAAAGAACTGGTCACCTACGAACGCAGCGACGGCGTACCACTTTCGTTTACGCTGTATCTGCCACCAGGACACCAAAAAGGCACGCCACTGCCAACAATCGTGTGGGCCTATCCACGAGAATTTAATGACCCGTCAACGGCCGGTCAGGTTTCCGGTTCGACAAATCGCTTCACATCGATCAGCGGCATATCGAATCTGTTTCTGCTGACTCAGGGCTGCGCAATTCTCGACGAAGCCACCATGCCCGTCGTCGGCGCGCCGGAAGTGGCGAACGATACATTTGTCGCGCAGGTGGTTGCCAGCGCTGAAGCGGCGATCAATAAAGCCGTAGAAATGGGTGTCACAGATCGCGATCGTGTTGGTGTCGGCGGCCACAGTTATGGTGCGTTCATGACGGCGAATCTGCTGGCGCATTCTCAACTGTTTAAAACTGGCGTCGCGCGTAGTGGTGCCTACAATCGTACGCTGACGCCGTTTGGTTTTCAGAACGAACGCCGCACGTTCTGGGAAGCTCCGCACATCTACATGTCGATGTCGCCATTCGCTGTCGCTGATAAAATCAAGGTGCCGATCCTGCTCATTCATGGCGAAGATGACAACAATCCCGGCACGTTTCCGATTCAAAGCGAACGGCTGTATCACGCGGTTCGCGGCAATGGAGGAACTGTTCGTTATGTTCTGTTGCCACACGAATCACACGGCTATATCGCACGGGAATCAGTGGAACACACGCTGTGGGAAATGGTGACGTGGTTCGAGCGGTACGTCAAAACCGTCGAGTTGTGAGTGAGCGGCAAGGCGCTAGCCGCCGGTGAATTACGCCAAAACGCTGGCAAGACCGGCGGCTAGCGGCTTGCCGCTCACAAAACGGTCGTTAGGTCCACGCCATTGATGACTTCCGGGGATCGGCTCCCTTGCCGGTTTGGCGGTCATTTGTCGTGCTTCGCCGCTCCACGGCGCGGTATAACTTCATTGAATGAAAGGTATCGTTCCTGTCGTGAGGGCTCATTTTACGTCCATTTTTAAATCTATTTGCCTGACGCCTTAGACTAAACACCAAACGTGACGGCCAACCTGCAAATGTCATTGAAGCGATGATGCGTTAAGTCATGTGGCCGCTCGGGATCTAAAAATGCCAGAATTGAATCTTGCCAGCGACTCCGAAGTCTGCAAATCGAGGCTCTCCTGCGTGGCTGAATTGGGGCCGTCCAATCCATCTCGGGCCAATGTTCTGCGACTTGCGTATCTCACATTCTCTTATGCACCGTTCATGACGGGCATTGCGACGAGTCTGCCTACTTGCCTTGCGGGAAATTGGAATGGCGGTGTCGCATTGAATGGCGGTGTCGCATTGAATGGCAAGTGTCGCATTGGCTGTGAGTTCAAATTAGGTACACAAAGCATCAAAGGCAGCTTAGCTGGATCCTTGTATCAGCGGTGTCGGTTCAGCCAAGTACCATCCTGGTGCGAGAGCGGATGCAAATTATGATTTGGTTGACGACTGGTCTTGGGTCGATGCTGGTCATTGTCCTGGTGTTCCTGTTTAAGTGGGCAAACCAGTTTGTAGCGCTGTATCAGGTTTCTGAGACTGCTACAAACACCGATGTAGGCTCAGCAGTGACAGTTCCATTGGCATTGATGAACCACGACTATCTGTCGGCAGGAATCAGTGCCACCTCATTGATTGTCTTTGGGACCGTGGCGGGATGGTTGATGCAGCGTTCAGAACGTTGCGTTAATACTCATCTTGGCCTTGGGGCGGTGGGCACATGCAGCCATCCACTGATGCTGATCGTTGCCGCTCCGTTGACGCAGGTCGTTCACTTCATTGCACTGATTCGCGTCTCCGTGTTGAGTCACGTCACTTGGCGGGGTATTCACTACCACATTCGCTCCGGACATGAAATTACCCGAAAGAACTACGAGCCTTTCGTTGCCGAAAATGACACGGGGCAACGCTCGCTGTAGTCGTGAATATTCCGCGTCATGCAGTGATCTGATCCATGATTTTGGCGGTCGAGCAATCTTACGAGCAATCCATGTATGAACTGCGCTTTCCCAGCGACCGATTGTCAATAACAGCTTCCCCAGCCAAATTCTGCAACTTGCAGAAGTCGTTCGCTTGAATACGAGGGCCTTGTTTGTCTTCTGAAATAGTATCGGCTCCCAGAATACTGAACTGTCGAGCGCAGCAACCCCATGTGCTTCATAGATGTGTTTTAGATCTCCGCTCAAGTGGCGATTCTGCTTCAGATGTGTCGATCTTGTCCAGTGAATACACCAAAATGGCGCATGGACGAACAGCAGTCCATCGGGCTTTAACAACCGATAAAATAATTTGACAAGTTCCTGCGGCTGCGGGATGTGCTCCAGGACGTCAAGGCAAACAACAGCATCCAAAGAGCCGTCTTGTAAGTCCTCCATGGCGTGCAAATGTTGAATATCAGCCTGGTTTTGCTGAAAGACCTGTCTCGCGTACTCCTGACATCGCAATGATGGTTCGAAATACCGGACACGATGTCCGCATTTCGCAAGGTAGGTGCTGTCGAAGCCCAAACCGTCTCCGAAACAAAAGATTTCAGCGCTGGGTTTTCCGAATTGATCGAGACGCGATGAAACGAACTTTCGCATATTCTACTTCGCGTTTCAGGCATTCCAAACAGTGGTCTCATACAGGAATGCATCTGATTCAACGTAAAACTGGTCCAGTTTTTCTGAAGGTACATAAAGCGGGATGTCCTGTGCCTTCATACCTCTGTAAACATTGGATCCGATTTCAGCAGCTTCGAAAATAAGCCTTTCTTTGGCCTTTTCTTCGGAAGCGTTCGAAACAGCAGCTATCAGGGCAATCGTATCTTCCGCACTATCAAGGGGCTTAAGCATCCCGGTCGTCTGGTCTTGAACAGTTTGTGGGATCCGCTTGCCGGCCCACTGTGGTTTCTCTGGAAAATTTTCGCTACGGACTCCGCCGATTATAGCACCATCGCCTATTCCAGATGAATGGCTGGTGACGCCTGACGAATTGCGATCTATACCTCTGACAATTAGCCGACGTATAGATCGCGCGTCGAACTTTTCCGCTTCGTGAGTGGTCTGCTACTATGCAGAATCTATCCAGATCACTCAACGGCTGCGGGCAGTCTATCGACCGGCAGCGAGATTGTCACCCGGATTTTGGTCGATGCGATCATGCCCGTCAAAACTGTCGCAGAGATTGTGCGGCGTTGGCGGCGGCTCGACTGCGGATCGGTGCGCGAATGTGCGTCGAAAATTTACCAAAGTCCTCGGCAATGCGCAGCGGAAAATGATTCGGTCTGCGTGAACATTGAAGACGCTGGAGTCTGCAGGTTGAGCCAACACGGCTGACAGTCACGACAGACCATGCATAACGAGCGCAGGCGGCGCAAGTGTTATCATCAGA
>JBDNFT010000431.1:0-1736 GCA_041689695.1 Planctomycetaceae bacterium
CCATCTTTGGATTGCCCGATTTTGGAATCGGATCGCTTGCCGCAGGTCGCTTGACTGTCCCCGATCCGTCAGTCTCCGCGCCTATCCAGCCGACATTGGGACTGTCCCGAGGGTCACTCGACCTGGGAAGCAACTTTGCAGTCTTCGATTGCTCCGTCGCTTGATCGGCGGCAAAACAACACTTTTTGTACTTTTTCCCACTTCCGCAGTGGCACTCGTCGTTGCGTCCGACTTTCATCTTTGTATGACCTCCAAAACTGCGCCTGCATTTTCGGGTAGATTGAATACCGATGCAAGCGACTGGAAAACGCTCTCTCGGAAGCCGAGAAATTCCAGATGCGACGAATGGCAACGATCGCTCGATAAATGAGTGAGCGGCAAGGCTCGCGCCATTCCGGTCTTCAGGCGAGCGGCAGGAAATGAACTACCAATACCAGAGTTTCCGCCCGGGCGACCACTCGCGATCGACCAAGCTGAAGGATGCAGATCTGAGACAGATCTGCCTACGTAGTTCGACCTGTCCCAGGTCGAATTCCTTCGACACGGCAACATCGTTTGATAGAACTGATTCTACCGCTCGCCGAAACGTCATTCGCCCTGTGTCACGCCGAAATACGGGTTGCCCAAACGATGAATCGCAGTTTTAAAATTTTTGCGTGGCTGCTTCATTTTTGCCTCAGAAATTCTCACATCGGAACCCATTCAAGTTCTGACAACGCGCTGTGTTAAACTGCACACATGAATCTGAAGACACAGCCATCATGCAAGGAAGTAGCCCAATGAAACGCAGCGAAATGTTGGCAGCGATTGAGGATCGCAGTTCGCTCTGGGACGTCATCATTATCGGTGGCGGCGCGACTGGACTCGGCGCAGCGGTCGAAGCAGCATCGCGAGGCCACAGAACGGCACTTGTCGAAGCTGATGATTTTGCAAAAGGGACGTCCAGCCGATCGACCAAGCTTATCCATGGCGGCGTGCGTTATCTGCGGCAGGGACAAGTTGGAATGGTGCGGCAGTCGTTACTCGAACGGCAACGGCTGCTCCAAAACGCTCCTCATGTGGTGCATACACTCGAATTTGTTTTGCCAACCTATCGCTTCGGAGCACAAACATTCTACTACGCGGGTCTCAGATCGTACGACATGCTGGCCGGCCAATGGATTTCTGGTCGCGCGCGACTATTGTCTCGCAACGAGACCTGCAAACACCTGCCGACTCTGCGCGATGAAGGACTGCGGGGCGGTGTGTTGTATACCGACGGGCAGTTCGATGATGCCAGACTGGCAATTACGCTTGCTCAAACGGCTGTGGATCTGGGAGCCGTCGTTGCGAACTATCTGTCAGTGGTGCGACTTGTCAGAACTCAGCAACGCGTCACAGGCGTCATCGTGCGGGACGCAGAATCAGGAAATGAACATGAACTACGCGGCCGAGTAGTCTTAAACGCGACTGGCGTATTTGCCGATGACATTCTGAAAATGGATGACGACCAGCCGAACTCGCAAGCGTCGAATGATCGCCCGGAAGTCGTCCCGAGTCAGGGATCACATCTGGTTTTTGATGCCAGTTTTCTCCCCGGCTCAAACGCGTTGATGATTCCGGAAACAGATGACGGGCGAGTCTTGTTTGCGATTCCATGGCACGGAAAAGTTCTGCTGGGCACGACCGATATCGCGGTAAAAAATGTCACTCGCGAACCGCGTCCGATGGCACAGGAAGTATCCTATCTTCTGGTA
>JBDNFT010000432.1:0-10240 GCA_041689695.1 Planctomycetaceae bacterium
AGAGTACATTCTGCTTCGATGAGCAGAATCGTTGTCAAACACGCTGACTGAGACTGACTTTAAGGCATCGGCTTCCTGCCGAATGCCTTTCGTCCGGAACTTCACTACCGACAAATCGAAATCTGACTGTGTGAAAATCCGACTCAGCGAGGACGGCCTTATAGCGGTTTCCGCGATACGGCTCCAGACCTGTTTTGTCTAATTTCTCGGGCGACTTGGGAAGACTCAGTATTTTTCTGGTCGCTTCGAGAATCTCAAATCAGCACAAGGCAAAGGATCGATGGCTTTTGCCAATCGTCAACCCCTGTCTGAATTTATTTCATCGATTCATTGACCCGTGAAATACAAGATGCGGCAGATTTCGCCTGAGGCGTGAAAGGCTATCGCACTCGTAGATGATAATTGTAACTGCCATTTCGATGGACGTTCAGGCGGCTGTGCAGACTTCGCCCGTAATAAACAGGGGCAGCATAAACAGGAACCGCATAAACAGGGGCGGTGTACACGGGAGGCGAGTATAGGACCGGTGCCACGGCAACCATCGGAACCAAAGGCGCGTAGTATCCGGTTGAATAAGTCACCGTTGTCACAGGAACATGTGAAACAGCATATGTTGCAATCGGGACAACATACGCAGGCTGATAAGCAACCACCGGTGCATATCCCACCACGGGCTGTGCAAATACTGGGCGTGGGTAATAAAGGTGGAATGGATCAGCAGTTGACGTCCCCATCGTACCTGCGAAGGCCAGCACACAAAAAATCAATTGTCGGACCATGACTTTTTCTTCCTCAAGGTATCTCGTTCAGTGCGATTCAATGTGTCTCACATTGAGACTAAGCAATAGTGAGCGTCTGGGAGATATTCGAAGATTGTACCGCATGGGAGGCTTGGCGGAAGTGTGGGCGGCATTTCAGCACAGTTTTTTCGTGAGTTAACGCCTGGCCTGAGCTGCATCCAATTCAGACGCTCGTCGTGCATGTTCTGCGGCCATCTCGGGATCGGACGTTGCCGTGTACGCCTTTTCGAGCAATCGATGCCATTCTGCCGTTGCCGGGCGGACTTTCATTGCGTCCATCAAGTCCGCAATTCCTTCATGCCAGCGTCCAAGGGCAACGTAGATTTCACCTCGTGTGGAGAGCGCGTCGGGATTATTCGGCAGCGTTTTCAATGTCTGGTTTGCCAATACCAGAGCAGCTTCGGCAGCGTTCGGATCGGTGCGCACTGTTGCAATGGCAAGATTGTTAAGAATCATCGGGTTCACGCCGCGCGAACGAGCATTTGCCAGTTCCAGATAACTTTGTGCTTGTGGATACCGATTCAGCAAGAGCGCGAACATACCGAGCTTGTTGAGAACCTCGGCACCGAAATCCCCTTCCAATTGCAATTGACGAATCATGCCGGCAGCATCGTTTGCTGCGGAATGCTTTGAAAAACTCAGCAGGGCCAGACGATCAATCGCAGATATGATGGTGGCTCTGCATTTCAGAGCGTCCCGAAGTAGTTCCAGCATGGCGATGCGATCAGCCTCGGTCGGGATCTCTGTCGTTAGAAAATCATGTGCGTCCATACCAGAGGATTTTAGTCCCGTCAGGCGATCGAACTCGGCAAGGCAAGATTGACCGTAGAGAGCTTCGAGCTTCGGTTCTTTTGGCACTGAGTTTATGGTTTGGTCTGCGGATAGCGTGAGTAAAAATCCTCGTGCTTCTTCGCTTCGCCCCACCAGCAGCATCGCTTCAGCATGGATAGCAGCAGCGGCTTCGTCAGCGTTGTTCGTCTCTAAAATGGTGAGCGCTTCTTCGCTGAGTGTCTGCAGCGCTGCTATCGCTTCTTCTGTTCGATTTGCCTGCAGCAACATTCGAGCCAACGCCATACGGAGTTCAGGTCGAGACTCTACAACGGGTGTCATAACTTCGACAGCCCGTTCAGCGTTACCAGCGGATAAGTGAAGCTGACTCAGAATGATGCGACTATTCTGATTCGACGAATCATTCGACAGCGCGGTTTCCCAATACGAAATCGCCGGTTGCATGTTCTCTGCAGAAATGATGGCTCCCATACTTTTCAACGTGGTGATCAATTGGCAGGCCGCAACGCTCGATGGATCGAGCTTTAGGGCTGCAATGGCAACGGGAACGCTGGCATCGCGATTCAAGGGCGAGTTTTTCAGGCCACGATCGATCATCATGACGTCAAACTCCGCGAGCGTCTTCTTCAGCAGCGGATCATCAGTCTGTTGCAATCCAGCGACCAGTGTTTCGCGGGCGGCGGTTTCGCGGGCGGCGGTTTCCTGCCCGGCGATGTACATCGCTTCTGCAAGTGCCACTCGAATCGGGGCATTGTTGCGATCGAGTTGCAGTTGTTTCATATAGAATTCGACGGCCTTCTGTCCGCAAGTTCGAACAGAAGCCAGGTCTCGATTGAGCGATTTTTTAAGAACAGCAAGCTTTAAATTCAGTTCTGGCTTTCGCCGAGCGGCCTCAGTCAGATGTCGTTCGGCCAGTTGAAACTCCCGGCGTTCAACATAGATTCGTGAAAGTAATTCGTGTACATCGGCATTATCCGGCTGCTGTTTCAGCACGATCAGCAATTGTCGTTCTATGGCGTCGCGATCCAGTGAGACCGATGGTTGGGGCTGCAAAGCCTGTCGAACAAGCCACAGACGTGCGGGCGAATATCCGTCCGTTTGTTCTGGTGTCAGAGTTCGAATGATGCTGAGTCCTTCTGTGACCTTTCCTTGTTTGATAAGAAACAAGGCCAGTTGAAAGCGGTATTCCGCTTCCTGGCCTCGCAGACCAGAAAGGGCTTTAAGATAAGTTTCCTCACGAATTGGATCCTGGTCCTTTTGTGCCTCGATCAATCCTCGTCGATAATTCTTAGTGATTGAATCGTCGGATTCGTGCCGCAGCCATGGAATCAGAATCATCGCGCTGATCGCGGCCACAATGAAAGGAAAGCCTGCCAGCAGCCGCCTGTATTTTCGAGTGCGGGACCAGGAATCGGCGAAGCCGAACAGAAAATGAAACCAGAAGTGTGGTTTCAACAAGTCGATCCCATGGGGCAATTCTCGACGTTTTTCACCGTAGGCGTCCAGGTTCGATGCTGCGTCGGTCCCTTCATAACCAATCACGAAACAGCGATTCCAGGCCGCGATCAGCGGATTTCGATAAAATGCCACCGTACCCATCCGGCGCACATCTGGAACTCGATCCAGAAGGAATTCCAGAAACGCATCAGCGCTCATCAACAGTGCAGCAGCAGCGATCAGACAGCAATAGCCGAGGAGTTCGTGTGTAAAACCAACAGACCAGTCGTAGTGATACTTTTCCCATGCCACGGCAATCGTCATGACTCGCGCGACATTCATGATACCGGCGAATGCAAACCCGGAGATCAGTAACAAAATGCCATGAGCAATCGAGCGTCGTCGCAGGCTGATCACCAGCGCGGCGAGAAACAAAATCGTAAATAGTGATTGAACTCCGCTGCAGGCTTCGGCTACCAGGAATGACTTGCCGGGAAACTGGATCACATTGCCTTCTCGAAAATGAAGCATTCCCATCTGATCCAGCAACCGACTGGCGATTGATGTCGTAATCCGTTGCAGCCAGTGAATGACTTGCTCGTCAGAGTTCAGTGGCAGACGGAGCGTCATCAATGGAAGCAGGATTAAATATCCAAGACTGCGAGAATGCCCCTCGTCCTTCTGATTGATGCACCACGCGAACAGCCAAGCCATCATGCCGACAGCTACTATCCATGGCGAATTCAGGGCAACGCCAGCAGCCAGGCACAGGATGTCGAAACCGACGAGGAGCGATGACAAGACCGACCAATTTTTAATGGTTCTGGATCTGCGCTTCGCAAAAAGCAACGCAAACGCGCCGAGGGCAAAGGGGAAGAACTGATAGTGCTGCTGATTCCAAAGGCCAAGCCAGTAGATCACTAACCATGGAAGATGAGCTAATGCCAGCAGCATCAAAAGCATTCGCCGTGGCGTTCCGGGGCGGTGACGAGTAGAGAGGTCGTGATCTTGAATTAACTCGTCAACATTCATGACATTCACTCGCTTCGCATTATTGGTCTGCCTAGGCATGACTGCAAAATCAGCCATTAGGGCAGTACTATGACTCTGCGCCGCATCAAATCCAGCAAACTCACATCAAACATCGCAATTTCCCGCGCAATTCTTTGCCTGCCGCACGGATGGATCAGCTCTATGCCGGCACAGCCCAAATCGAATCTCAGGTAGCCAGGCTGCGTGTTCGCCATTGGGGGCGAGCCCGGTGGGGGATGACCGCCAACAGCACCGATCCTGCTGCGGTGTGAAACTGTAGGGATACTATCGATTACGGCGAATCTTCGCGTCGGTTTGGTGCTAGGGGTAACGCCGGTCTGAACGCGCGGCGTAAGTCGATTCTTCTGATGCTGTCGTTTGCAACGGCGGACAAATCAAGCGCAGGCCCGGCGACAGTCGAAGTCGATGTTATCCGTAGAAGACGTTCTCTCGGCAACTCGTGATTTCTGTCTCAATTCGTCGTTGATGGCGTATCAGGCAGCACGAGCAGAATTGGTATCAACGGTAGGGCAATCGCCTAAAGTTGACAGTGCTTCGCAAAGCTCAGCCTGCACTGATTTTTCGCGAAGCGTTCCTGACGTGTTGAGTGAATGACGGCGGATAGCAGGGGAGCGTAACCAGGTCTTAACCGTAGGCCGATTTCTCAGAAATCGGCGCGTGAAACCGTAGGACTGAAAATGCATAGATACATCATCTGCCGCACGTTTTCGATGCGATGGAGTTTGTTTGGTGCAGGTTTCGGAGAAACCTGCCTACGTTTCGTGAACAGCCACAGGGGAGCAGCAGGATGCTGGTGAAATTGATGGAATCAACAATGCGCCGATATGCAACCTGGCTGGCTGTGGCCGTAGCGGCTGTCGTATTGCTACCCGGCTGTTCACGTCAGTTCTGGCGCAAACAGGCCGAACGGGACACCTACGGCGCGATCGGCGAAAAACTGAATGATCCTCGCTGGGAACTGCCACGTGTCAATCTGACCCCCGATCAACGCAGTCGTTTTTTTGACCCATATGATCCGGACAAAGAACCGCTTCCTCCGGACGATCCTGCGGCGCATACATTTATGCATCAGGTCAACGGTCGCAAGGGATACAAGAACTGGCACAAGCTCGGGACCGCGTTTGCGATTGAAAATCCGCAATGGCTGGAACCCTACGGCATAGAGATGAATGGTGTCGATCCTGTTGATGCACATAACCAGGTTAAGCTTGTCAAAGTTGCGTTGCCGGAAATTGTTGATCTGACTTACATCCACAATCGCGAGTATCAGACGAACCTTGAGACGTTGTATCTCAATGCGCTCGCATTGACGCAGCAAAGATACAATTTGGGTGTTCGTTTTCTTGGCCTGGGTCCGGGATTGTCTGGCGGTGAGCCGGGCGCGGGAGTGACTGTTCCACTTTCGAAGCGGGGCCAGACAGGAGCATCGTCGCAATTCTTCGGTGTCAGTCAGTTGCTACCCGCTGGTGGTCAGATCGCAGTGGAAGTTGCCAACACAGTCACTTGGGCATTTGGTCAACCGGGCAGCACGCCAGCCCCATCGATTGGATACAATATCACTCAGCCATTGCTGTTTAACGCGGGACGCAAGATCGCCCTCGAACCATTAACACAGGCCGAACGTCAGGTGCTGTATGATGCTCGCACGCTCGCCCGATTTCGTCAGACCCTGTTTGTACAGGTTTCCACGAGCTACCTTAGCTTGCTGCAACAGCGTCAGACAATTCTGAACCAGATCAACAATATTCGGCAGTTGGAAGAACAGTACGAAAAGCAAAAGGCACTGGACTCTTATATCCCTGGCTATGTCACGGAGAAGCTGGAAGAGTTTCTGCCGCTGTTCGAGATGATTCCGGATGATATGAAATCTCGTTTCAAGTACGACGGCTTGTGGCTGAAGTGGCTGGGGCCTATGACTGACGAAGATGAACAACGCCTGCTGAGTCTTTCCAATGACGAAGTGTATCTGAGTGCCGTTCAACAGTTGATTGCATGGAAGAATCAGGACACAACGAGCCTGACGTCATACCAGCTTCTGAACCAATTGAATCAGGCTCAGGGGCTTCTTGGCAACCTGAATCAGAGTTTGGGCGATCAACAGGATACTCTTAAAATTTTGATCGGCCTGCCACCCAATGTTCAACTTGAAATCGACGAAAATGCCTTGGCGCCGTTTGAACTGATCAGTTGGGATCTTATCGATCTTGAGCGCCGGATGCGGGAAATCCAGAAACGCCTTGGCGAGCAACTGTTTCCAGATCTTGGTGAAAACCAGGCAGATTTACCACCGGACTTCGCGACACTTCAGGAGTACCTGCAGGGACTGGCCGAACTGCGTGACGAATTGCGAGAAACAGGAATGAACGTCGTTGAGAGCGACTTTAAACCCGTCGAAGAATTGCTGGAAATGACACAAGATGACTGGACGGCAACTCAGCCTGGAAAACGTTTTTTCCGCAGTGAGGAAGAGCGAAATCGCCTACAGAAGAATTTCGGAAAAGACAAAGCCACGTTCGAATTGATCCAGCGTGACTTTCAGTTTGGGTCCGACCAGTTAGATATGCTGGCTCAGTTGGCTCAGTTTGAAACACCCGATGACATGCTGAATCGGCTGGATGGCGATGGCAGCGGAGCAATCGAGCTTTCAGAACTGCCGGCCATTTGGAACGATCTGCCCAGAACCGGAACCAAAAGGGCGGCCGACAATTACACGGCGGACGAATTGTTGTCGGAAATACGCAACGGATCCCGAATCCTGCTGGACGACTACATGAAGCGTTTGGCACAACAACTGGAAGTTCTTCAGGCCGGTCTACGCGTCGAGGCGATAGCACTCAATAGATTTAAACTGGATGAGTCAATCGAATTTCCGGAGATTGATCGGGTTGTTGCGATCGGGCTGGAAAGTCGCCATGATCTCATGAACAGTCGTGCGCAGGTCATGGACCTTCGCAGAAGGGTCGAAATCGCAGCTAATGCGCTAGAATCAACCTTGGATATTTCGTTCCAGGGCAGAACAGGGCTCGACGGAAACAATACACAGCCAATCAACTCGGCAACCGCGCAATTTACAACGCCGCTGGACCAGATCGACGAACGAAACGTCTACAACACATCATTGATCACTTATCAGCGTCAGCGACGTGCCTATATGTTGGCGGAAGACACGATTAAGAGGGATATTCGCCAAAACTGGCGTCAGCTCAAAGTTCGCGAATACCGGCTTGAAATCGATCGGACGACTGTCAGAAACGCTGCGTTAGGTTATGACAGTGCCTCTTTGCAGGCCACAGCGGCGGCTCAGGGGAATGCGTTGAACCTGTTGCAGGCTCTGCAAAACGTTGTAAACGCTCAAAACTCACTTGTGGTGGATTGGATCTCTTATGAGACAAATCGGCTTAACATCTTTCAAAACATGGGTATTATGCAGCTTGATCCTCGCGGAGTTTGGGACGATCCCTATTACCTGCAATTCAACGAATTGCAGGATAATGGTGAGTTTGTTCCTCCTGCAATGACTCCCGGTGCCGTTCCTTCCAATTCGCAACCACAGAACTAATTTAGAAGGTCTCTGAGGATGCTCCGATCATTCCCAAAATCACAGCCGGGCCGCGTTTGTCGGTCCGGTAAGTCGCCAATCCTGATCTTGCTGCTGTTAACAGTCGTGGCCGTGGCCGCATTGTTTGCAGTCAAGGGCTCCCGAGACAAGCTGTTCGAGATCATGGGCATGAACAAGCCCACGTTGAACGCTTCGTACATTCTGAAGAAGGCCGAAAAGGGGCCCTTCAGAATTATGATCACCGAAAACGGCACCGTTGACAGCATGCACAATTCTGTGCTGAGCAACAAAGTCGAAGGCAGCACCACGATCATTACGCTGGTACCAGAAGGCAGCCGCGTCAACGCGCCGGCGGTCGCGGAATTCGATGGTGTGATTCAGTTCATCGATTCGGAATCGGAATCTGCAAAAATAATTAAGCTGGTTGGAGCAGACGGCAAAGAAAAAATCTACGACATCACGTTGGGTGAGTTCTCAGAAGTCCTCGTGAAGGATCGTCAGCAAGTGCGGCGATTCGATTACATTTCCGGCGATGTCGTCTGCGAACTGGATTCATCGACACTGGTCGAGAAAGAAAAAGAACAGCAGATCAAAGTCACCACAGCCAAGGCGACTGTTGAAAAGTCCGAGATCAATATCGAGATTCAGGAGACAACAAACTCAAGCGCCGTCGGTACCGCTCGGTCACTCGAAAAGCTCGCCGAGCTGGATTTGATCAAGTACGACGCTGAAGGCGGAGAATACGCTCAGGAAGCGGCTACGATCGAAGGTGACATCAAGACCAACGAAGAACAGTTGTCCATGGACATGGAAGCCTACGAGAAAGTCCGCAGTCAGGCACGTCTTGGATATAAAAACGTCAACGAACTGGAAACAGCGCGTCTCGCCGTCACGAAGTCCATGATCACCAAGGGCGTCAATACAGGTAAGCTCAAGGTCCTGAAAGACTTCATGCACGCACGAAAAATGATCGAACTGACACAGGCGGCTGATGACTCCAAAAACGAAACGCTGCGAGCCCAGAAAGAAGGCGAAGCCACGATGACGCAGCTTCGAGCGGAACTTGAAGCAGCTACGTTGACTTACAGCGTCGAACAGGACAAGTGGGATCTCTTCAAACGGCAGATTGCCGCATGTCGATTGGTTGCACCACAGGCGGGCGAAGTTGTCTATGCCGCTCAGAACAGTTCGCGCGGCAGTGAACCTGTCGTGATTGAAGAAGGTGCGTCCGTGCGTGAGCGTCAGGCAATTATCAATCTGCCGGATGTCGAAAACATGAAGGTCGATGCTCGCATTCATGAATCGAAAATCAGTCGCATCGTGGTCGGACAGCCCGTTGAGATCGAAATTGACGCGCTTCCCGGCCAGCCATTCCGCGGTCGACTCGCGACAGTCTCGTCCGTGCCGACGCCAGGCAGTTGGCCAAATACAGATCTTAAGGAATATGTGACTGCGATCGAGATCACAGATGATCCGGCCCGAGTGCGAAAATTGAAACCCGGTATGACGGCCGACTGCCGTATCATTGTCGAAGACCGCCAGGAACCCGTGCTGCAGATACCCATTCAGGCTGTGATTTCAACCGTCGGACACTATTTCACATTCGTCGCGGTTGGCAGCGAAGCCGAACGACGCGAACTCAAGGTCGGCGACGCCAACGATGAGTACATGGAGATTCTGGACGGTGTCGGTGAAGGCGAGTATGTCATCATGAATCCTCGCACGCATTTTTCCAAAGAACTCAGTGAACTGGAATCTCAGCTCTCATCCGAGGCTGACGCAAGCCGCGAGAAGCTGGACACTCCGGAACGCAAACCTGGCGGGCCAGGTGCTGGCGGCGCAGGTGCTGGCGGTCCGGCTGGTGGAGTACCCGGCGGTGAGGCACGCGGCGCGGGTGGCACAATGCCGGCCGCAGGTGGCGGTGGTCCCCCAGGCGGAATGCCGGATCCCAAAACTCGATTTGAAAGTATGTACGCGAACAAAGATGGCGTCGTTACGAAGGACGAGCATCCGAGACCAGAATTCTTTGATCGCAGCGACAAAGACGGCGACGGTAAAATCACATTGGAAGAAATGCAGAAGGCCGCCCAGGAACGTCCTCAAGGTCAGGGGAAAGGGCCGTAGTGAACATTTCTCACATGGAATTGGCTGCTCACGTCATCGATCTGAAAAAACACTTCCTGCTGGGTACGGTCACGGTCGAAGCCCTGCGAGGAGTGACGATCGAATTTCCCAAAGGCGATTTTGTCGCCATTATGGGATCGTCGGGAAGCGGTAAAAGTACTCTGCTGAATCTGCTGGGAGGGCTTGATCGGCCGACCTTTGGAAAATATATCATCGGAGGAAAAGACGTCTCAGAGCTGTCCGATGACCAGTTGTCGTTGATCCGCAACGAAATGATCGGGTTCATTTTTCAGTCCTACAATCTGATACCACAGTACACCGTTCTGGAGAACATCGAAGTGCCGATGCACTATCGCAACGGCTATCCGTCGATCGGTGCAAAAGAACACAAATGGATTGAGCACCTTGCTGAGATGGTCGGACTCAGTGATCGCATGGATCATCGGCCATTCCAATTGTCCGGCGGTCAGCAGCAACG
>JBDNFT010000433.1:0-2405 GCA_041689695.1 Planctomycetaceae bacterium
ACAGTTCGCCAGGGCATCACAGTGATCATTTGGAAACTCCACTCCAGCCATCTGCCAGTGATGTCAAAATTTTGGCACCTCCAGTAACCAGCAGCACAGATCGCTCGTCTGCGATTCTGGTTGTTAAAGTTCCTGAAGACGCGACGGTCTACCTCGTTGATCAGAAGATGACACTCACGGGAACCGAGCGACGATATCGTATTCCGTTGGCTGATCCAGGCAAGGAATACACCTATCCGATTCGTGTTGAAGTCGTTCGAGACGGCAAGACTCTCGTTAGCCGTTCGGAGCAAAAGCTCCGCGCGGGTCAGCGATTCGATGTTGTTGTTGCGGAATCCGTAAACAACGGCGAGTTCGTAGCAAAGCGATAAAGACTGATTTGGCAGTAGCAGATGCTTGGGTGCCTCCCAACGGATCGGGAGGCATCGGGCACCTGTTTTACTGCCTCTGTTCAATTGGGAAAAGTTCGCCACCGACCAGTTCTTTCTGTTTCCGCAGCACTTGCGACCTCTGTGCTGAATCGCTTTGTCTGGAGATTGACGCCCATGATCTCACCAATTGACAAACAAAATCCGTCCACGCTGAAGGATCTGGCCTCAGTGGCCGATTCGCAAGAATCCGATTTGCTTCAGCCGGGACCAGAGTCAAAGAAACACCCTCGCTGGCGCAGAGTGATGTTCTGCTGCGTCAATGTTTGGCTGTTCATGCATCTCACTGCCATCATCACTGCGCCTGCGACCGTCGGTCCGTCATCGCAGACTTCTCGTACCGTCTGGGAAGCCGTCTCACCGTATCTGCAGGGACTCTATCTCAATCACGGCTTTCACTATTTTGCGCCTCAGCCGGGAAGCAGCAATCTTGTTTCCTGGTCTGTCACGCAACAGGATGGCAACGTCGTATCCGGAAGATTTCCGAATTTCGATATCGCGCCACGACTGTTATACCATCGGCATTTTATGCTGTCGGAATTCCTTGGAAATGCGTCGCCCGATGAGCAGGCGATCATAGCAAAAGGGTTTGCACGAAATCTCTGTCGTGAATATGACGGGGCATCGGTTTCAGTTTCTACTGTGCGTCACGACTTGCCGACGATGGAACGAGTTCGCGCTGGTGGGAAACTTGATGATGGTGACCTGTACGAGGAACTGCCTCTTGGAACTTTTTCACGGGAGGATCTCCAGTGACTGTTCGCACTATTGCAGCGCATTGTCTCCGCCCGGTCCAGGTCGTCGCTTCGGCATGGAACACGTTCTGGTATTCTCCAGGTGATCCGACTGTCCTTGGTTTCATGCGCCTGTTCGTTGGCGGCATGTTGTTCTATACGCATCTGGTTTGGGGACTGAATCTTCAGGCATTCCTTGGATCTTCCGGTTGGAACAGCCCTGACGTTCTGGTGGTGGTGCAGGAAGGTCAGATGGCACCATCATTCTGGTGGTACGTGACTGATCAATGGCTGCTGCCAGTGCATTGCGCCTGCCTGGGAATTCTGTTTCTATTCTGGATTGGCTTTGCAACGCGAGTGACATCGGTCCTATCGATGGTCATTACGATCTCATACTCCTATCGCGCTCATATGTCCAATTTCGGTTTGGATCAGATCAACGCGATCCTTTGTCTGTATCTCTGCATTGGCCCCAGTGGTGCCGTTCTGTCTGTTGATCGCTGGCTTGCTGTCTGGAAAGCGCGACGAAGGGCGGCGCGGCGGAAGTTAAGCTTTGTCATTCCGCCGGTTAAGCCTTCCATTACTGCAAACCTTGCAATTCGACTCGTTCAGATTCACTTTTGTGTGATTTATACCTACGCCGGACTTTCAAAACTGCAGGGAGGTGCCTGGTGGAGCGGTGAAGCCGTGTGGCTGGCATTTGCAAACCTGGAATATCAGTCCCTTAACATGACATGGATTGCCTGGTATCCATGGATTAGTGACCTGATGACTCACTCCACAATTATGTGGGAAATCTCTTTCGCGGCCCTCGTGTGGGTTCGACCGGTCAGACCCATCGTACTCGCGATCGGATTTGGCTTACATGCCGGAATCGGCGGAATGATGGGACTGTGGACATTTGGACTCATCATGATCTTTGGTCACCTCTCATTCTGGCCGGCGGAAACGGTGTACTGGCTCGTCGGTCGAATTCCGGTTCTCCGTAGTTTGCTCGGCAACGGGCCTGTGGCGACGACAGCACTTTTGTCCACGAGCGCTCGTTTGGTGACGAACGGGGCGGTCATAGCAATGGATTCAACATCAAAGAATGAATTGTTTGCGACACGTGAACTGCCAGCATTGCTATGGGTCGATCGCGAAGTGCGGCGAAGTTTGAAGAGTCTTCAGTATTTCTGGGAGCGAGGATTTCGTTGTCGGGTTTCCTCCAATATGCAGGAGGCGAATACTGATCGGGAAGTCA
>JBDNFT010000434.1:0-5117 GCA_041689695.1 Planctomycetaceae bacterium
CCGATTCCCCTTTCTATCGCCTTATTCGTACTCCCACGTGCGTTTCAGGAGTCATCGCTGATGCATCCATTCTTAAGATGATCCGAAACAGCTTAATCGACGGTGCGTTGTACGAATTGCAAAACAAAGCGGAACAACTTCAGCTTATCATCGCCTATTGGCACGCTGTACGGACCGTGTTCCCGGCTGCTTGGGGAATCAAGCCCCAGAAGTCACGCCTCATGCACGGTAGTGGCATTGTCGCGATGGGGCTGATTATGGACTCAGCTGCCACGTTGCTCAGCCGAAGTCGCGAACCATTGAGCACATCGAACTTCGAACGCGAGGTCAGGAAGCTCGAATCGTTCTGCAATTGGACATCCGGTACTTGGATCTTTCACGATGGGTCAATGGTTCCCTGGAGCCAACTTCAGAATACACCATCCCATGTACAGATGCTTTGTCGACACGTTACAACGCTATACCGCAGTAAACGCTGATGACGCCACCGCTACTGAATAGCCGCATGGACTAATCGAATCGGGCGAGTTGACGCTACCGAAACACCAGGAAGTCTCGCCAGCATAGCGCAGACTGCGGATGAACGATGTACCCGGAGTTCATTCAAGAGATCCGCATTTGTCAGCTCACCACGTGCAACCAAAGTCTCCCACGCAAGTTCAAACATCCAAGCTGGAATCAGCTGAGCCTGTTCTCTTTTCGCTCTGCTGCGATCGGTTTCCACATAAATCCCACTTTCACTAATCGCCGTGACCGTATTCGGTGCCGAAGTGCCAAGAGTGGTGAACCGCGGATTGCGTTGGACCTCATTCTGAATAAGACTGAGTAGCTGCGGAGTGAAGGCAGTGAATTGAGTAACGGACTGGTCATCGGGCCTCCAAACTACGGCGTTTGCATTATCCCATTGCTTGCCAGCCCAATCCCAAAGCTGCGCCAATGGCTCTTCCGAAATATCACCGGTCAGAATCGTCGCTACTTCAACATTGCTCACCAATCCGCCGGTGAGATTTGCGGAACCAACGACGGCAATAGCGGTCGTGTTGCGTCTGCCAATGTAAAGCTTTGGATGGTACGTCCCACCACGGGGATTTATTGTTTTGACGACCGCCCCCAAACTGAAAGCTGTGTCCAGCGCGACTGGCGAAGTAGTTCCAAATGTAGTCGTCACCAACATTCGCACTTCACCACCGTGCGTAGTGTTTCGCAACTGCTTCGAAACAAGATGAACACCCGCCTCAGCGACAAATGCGACATTCAAAAACACAGTGGTCGACTCTTCAAATACTCGGTGCACAGCAGGCAACAAAGATCGTTGTGTCGTGGTGACCATTTCGGCTCGCATTTGAGTTCCTCAATTCAGGTGATATCTATCGATATTGACTTTCGACAACTCATGAATAATTCGCACTGGTTGAATTGTTGGCAACCGGAACCAGATCGCCTCGATCGACTTTGGCCTTCCGGTTGTTGTCCAGAAATGGTACGTGAACCAAGTTAGACTTGATGTCGTCCTCGAATGCCGACAATCTGCATGTGCTGCTCTGTTTTATGCCAATAGTCGCTGCGTGCTTCGCATCCCACGTGTTTATTATGAAAATGTCAACGGATTGGGCAAGGCTCTTCATGCGATCAGTGAGGGCGTTGTCGTGGATGTAGTGGATTTTGATGCCGTCGAAGGCTTGCTCGGCAAGATGGCCGAAGCGGCGGGCGATGCGTTCGGTGAGCGAGTATACCGCAATGCTCTTGCCTTTTAGAGCGTTTCGGATCGAAGTTGTCTCAACTGAAGAGACGGAATCAGTCTTTGGGCGGATGCCTTCGAGCAAGGCGTTTAGACCGAGGTCGCTCGCTAACAACTCCAGCAGCGACCACTGATCGTCCGATACGCGACGAATCCAAGCACGGCTTGAGTTTGCGATTGCAGCCAAGACAGGAAAAAGATTGGCGTGTTGATGGGTCCCTGTGTCGATCAACAAGTCGAGCATTGAAAGCGCCCAATCAAGGTGCCGCGGGGCAGCGACGGTTTCCCAGAGGTATTTCGTTACATCGACCGCGAATACGAAATCGTTGTTGCTGGAATCGTGACTGGGAGCCGTTGTCAGGATTGCTTCCAGGAGTTGCTCGACAGCGCTGAGGTCGTCGGTACCGACCATCTCATCGTAGATCAGCAACTCGATCAGCGCGTTGTAGATGGGCTTGTTTTCACGCGTCGCTGCGTTGTCGATCAGAAAAGCACGGATGAAAAGTGGGACCGCGTTGCGGATTGTTTCCGCTGCAGTGCCAGTTCGCGACTTCCGGAGCAATTCTGCAGTTTGTGCAGGATTAAACGTCGGGCCTGATAACCAAGCGCGAAGGCCGTATTCCAGGACTAGGTTCAGGTTGGCTATATGGTTGGCGTCGTCTACGCACTGAAACCACTCAGGGAGTGACGCAATCGGTTTTGGATCGCCAGCGGCTGCTTGTCCGAGGATGCTAGTCAGGGTTTCAATCTGATTGGCGCAGACTCGCCGACCAAGTATTTTGCTGCGAATTTCAGCAGATGTGGACTCAAGGAACTCGATTGCGTTCCTGGCGGCCGTGCCTGTGTCAATCTCGACCGCTGTCTCAAGCACTCGACATACGGCGCGATAAGTCGGCGGTTCTTCGAGGTACAAGGCGAACGCTTCGTCAAAGTTGCCTTCGCTGTACCGCATCTCCGCAAGGTCGAAGGTAGCGACCTTCTCGGCAACTGCTTCAACTTGTTTAAGTGCTCCCAATTGGGAGAGCAGTGTTTCGCACCAAGGTCGATCAGCATCAGATACCTCGCTCTTAATCAATCATTGAGCCACGTGTCGGTTCGGCGGGTACGATGCAGTTGCGGCAAGGATTGCAAACTTAATGGCGTCTGCCGATTGCAAGCCTTCGGTGGATCGCACGAGTCCTTGATACCGACCGCCAATGATCCGGAAACTGTCGATCGCTTCTCCGGCGTTTTTCAATTCCTCATGCTTGAGGAAGAATTGTCGGTAGACTGCTGCGGCAAGGTGCTCTGAGATGCGTTTTGGCCTGCGAACCTGTAACAAGTCGTTTAGGTTGGGCATGTTCAGAATTTCAGCCCATTGATTGAACGCTGCGAAAATATGAACCTGCAGGAAGGCGAGGTTCGTTGCGCTCAATCGCCCGCGACTTCGTATCTCAGTGTAGATTTGGCAGGCTGAGTCTTCGTTTCCGGCGATGATCGCCATTTCGAGGTCGCGCAGCAATCGACCGATTGGTTTAATGGCCGCCAACGTGCGTGACGACTGGCGGTCGCGAAAATTCATCATGGTTGTCAACAGCGAGTTCACCTTTGGGCGGTCTTTGGTTTGAACGACAGTCAATTGGAAAGCGAACGGACCGAAATGCTGTTGGCAGAGTTGATCGATAGGGTCGGTGGGCGAAAGTGATGCAAACTCACCATTGAAGGTCGCGTAAGTTGGACCGATGAACGATTGCAGCGTTTCTCGGACGGACCGCGCCTGCTTCGCATCACTACACAGCACATACCAAGTCGTTCGCTGTGATTCACCGCTGACCCGCGGCAGGCAGAACGGGCTACGCTGCTTTTGAAAACGGGTGATCCAAGGCTCTAATAAAACGCGAATCGCGTCGGTGGGCGCGCTGGATTCATACTGTGCCCACTGAATCGCATTGCCTTCGCCGAAAAACGATTCCAGGAACTGTTGAGGATTGTCTTGTGTCATTGCAACCCTCCATAGTTTTCCTGGAAGTGAATTCTTGCCTCAGCGATCGCTACCGGTGAACGATCAAGCGAGACGCCTTCGTGATTCACTTCGACTCCGTTATACGTCAGATTCATTGAACCGCTGAGGTAGTAGTCTTGCCCCAGCAAACCTTTGAGGTGCAGCGTTTCTCGAATAACGACGTTCAAGTTGCTCGGTGTGTCGGCAGATCGACTGAGGTCACGCATCTTTTGTAAGAACGAATCGTTGTGCGGATCGGGACGAGCCACGATGTGAATTTGCGACTGATTCATGATGTGCGAGAAAACTTCGCTTAGTCGAATACGTCGAAGTCCCCAAGTCGGCACGAGTGACGAAAACTGACCGCATCGGTTGTCGAGGATGTCGATGTCTGTGATCCACGGTGAAACCAGCCAGAGGGTTTCGCTTGGCACGAGCAATTCGGAAACGAAAATCCCTTCAAGCAGTTCCCGAATCGCCTCGCGACTAGTCGTTTGAGTCGTAAACGTATTTCGCTGATCGGATGATTGATTGGTCATTGCATTCCCTCAGGAAGTGTCAGGCCAATCTCGATTGTTTCGGCAAACCGATCGACACGGTTGACTTTTGGGTGCAACAGTAAGAAACCAGAGTCGATCGGGGTGGTCATGATATCCATCAGGGCTTGCCGAAGGACTGGTAGTCTATTTGGTAGCGCGACCAGGACAACTTCGCTATCACGGATCAGATATTCACTTGCCGCTTTCCGCCACCCGGGGTCTTCAACTGAGACTCGTTCAGGCTCACCAACCAAAAATAGTCCAACGAGGTCGTGTTCGGTCTCCGGCAATTGGTCGAACGGGTTGTAGGCGGCAAGTCTCGCGCTTCGCGACACGCCACCACCAGGCCAGAGCAAACTGAACAGAGTGTTGAAACGCCATTGTCGACGATTCACTTCGATCGCGTTGTCGCCCGGATCTTGAATGACGCTGTCGATCGCATCATCGGCGGACTCCATATATGCCAGGATTCGCGGATCAATTTCCACGCTCAATGTATCCTCTAGATCACGCCACCGTGAAATCATTCGGTGCAGTAGCGCATCTGTATCGCGGTTGCTTCCCGGACGCAGGATACGGTTGGCAATCGCCGCAACTACGCTGTGGCAGGTGAATAGCCCGCGTTTTGTCAGGCCTATACGAAGCGCGTCGAACGCATCCGCATGAGCTTGATGGTTCTTGGACGCTGCGTCACGGTAAGCCGACACTTTTTCCTGAATCTCGACTTCACTCGGAGACGTCATCCAGTCGAGCAGCAGCGTCAATTGCTGGTCAGCAATTTCGTAGTCGGACGGGCGAAGCGCATTCTCGACTAAGTCGCAGAATCGTCTCGGGTCTTCGCCGTAACGAATCAGGAACG
>JBDNFT010000435.1:0-4763 GCA_041689695.1 Planctomycetaceae bacterium
ATGCAGGGCATTCGGAGAGAATCATTTCTCACGAATCCGGCCAGGCATGTTTCAACCACGTTCGTTAGATTTCAGTGGGGGAACGGCTCACACTGCCATGAATGCCTAAACAAGCCCACTCTTCCCCGTTCGATCGTACGGGCCTCTTTGCCTGAATGGTTTCTCAGACAAACAGACCCGCACGACACAAGTCGCCAGGAAAAGCAGTAACCATCACAAACCATCATTCTTCACTCGTCTCCGGCGAACATAGCGCAACCACAGTCGAAGCAGACGAATTTAAAAGTGGTTATGGCGGCGATCACAAACCATGTGGCTTTAATTCCAAAACACCATGAATTGACTCCGCTTTTTGGTCGTCGCGTTCAAGCGTCCTGAACCGCGTCGCGGTCCAGGCTGAGTCACAAAGGCCCTGCTCGAATGTTCCGGCAGCGACCGGACATTCTCGACTGGTCCCCTGGCAGGGCCTGCATCTTTTGGAGCATGCGTTCCGTCACCGCAGTGGTCCCGCCCACGCCGCCACGCGGACGCAAACTTCAGATCGGTAAAGTCGGCGTCCGCGTTCCCCTTGATCGCTCCCGCGAAAACGCGGGGCTGTAAATTCCTGGTCGTTTGCCCAACGGCTGACCGCCATTGAGTAAACTCCACCCTGAACGGGTCGCGCCGACCGGCTGGGGCCGGTGCGGCTTGCGGGCTGGACGCCCGCCGTGCTCACTTGGCGTGAGCACCGGATTGATGCTGCTGGGGCAGCATGCAATCCGAAAGGCTCCGCTGGACGCTCCGCCCCCACACTGCGCTGTCGCTCCGTGCGGGGCCCCCCAGTGGCCGCCTTGCGGCGGCCAGCATTCAAATCAGCCATGTTAAACGCTGCATCCAGCGAAAACTGCACTCACGGGAAGTCACAATTGCTCCCGCTGGTCGCTTCCTTATGGATGCGGCCCACTTGGCCCAAAAAAAGATGCCAGTGGCCTAAAAAACGACGGCTGGAGGCGCTGTCAGAAGAAATCATGCGACAAGTTCGCGTTACTTGGGTAACATTTCGCCGTGGATTCGTCCGGCACGGCGCAATCTTCGCGATCCCAGTTCCACTGGACACAAACATGGCTACTACCCCAACTGTCAATACGATTATTGTCGCCGATCACATCTGGAGAGGACAGGGTAAAACACACATCATAGGGATATTTGACGAACTGAGGGTGCCTCAACTTAACCCCACGTACTCACAAGAAATTTGCATCTATATCGCAGTCGCCGACGTTGCTTCTGACACGACGGCCAAGCTGAGCATCACGCATCTTGAAAGCGATCACTCCGTTTTCATCCATGATGTTCCGGTGCCGAAGAGCGAAAAATTGTCGCAATCACATTTGATCATTCCAGTTCCAGAGAACACGCTGGATTTCCCGTATGAGGGCGTCTACGCAATTGACATATGCTTTGAAGGCATAGCAATTAAGACGCTCAGGATAAATGTTCTACATAACACTTAAATGATAAGGGTTTAACTTCGCGCGTGCGGACGGAGGACGCTGAATAAAGTTCAGGGTCGAGCGGAGTGGTCGGCAGTGGTCACTTGTCCGTCGGACCATTGGCGATTCAAATGGATCCGGACGGACAAAGCGGATTGGATCGAGAAAACATCTGTGTTGAAGCGTGCAGTCTTGATGGGCTATCGGAGCCTGATGATGGTGTCGGCAACGTTACTAATGCGACGGCAGCCGACAGGTTTGGACCAATCTTCGGCGGTAAACAGCTGGAAGAACACCACGAGGGTTCCGTGAACGATGTGTGGGTTATTGTCGGACAACAGTGGTGAAAACTGGAACTGCAGCATCGAACTGCCGGAATGCAGATCGTCCCGAGCGTACCACGTATGCGTTACCTGTCGATGCAAATCGGGTCGGAAGTACTCCGCGCCCAGAGCGACATTAAGAATCACGCTGTGGGCCGCAGTATTCTCGACGACGCAAGTTCCCGACAATGGCGTCCAGCCATCATGCTCATCCGCACGCTGGACATGCGAAACCGTCAACGAAACCAACGGCTCGGAGAACTTCGCCTGTGGGAGCCCGACTGGTTTCAATTGTCGAAACAACGCTCTGGGTTCGATCGACCATTCCTTCTGTTGAGTTTTGCTTAATTCCCGCACCACGAGTTCTCGTCCATCCCACCGGCCAAGAAAGCATTTGCCATTCTTCACCAACCGGGGTCCAGCGATCAGCGTGGCTACGCACCCCTCGGCCGCCGCCTGATCCAGCAACCGCAAAGCATCGTTCCGCGCGGCGGATTCACCAACGGTTGCATTTACCCAAAGTTTTGCCAGTGACAGCGACATGAGTCTTAATCGTGGAGGTTACGGATGTTCTATCTGGCGAGCCCCTATTCCCATCCTGCGGTATTCGTCCGCCTTACAGCGGTTTCACGCTGCCTGGCATGCGACGCCACGGCTAATATCGGTCGGCACATCGTCTTCTCGCGCATAATACACGGACACACTTTGGTTCTCCACGGGCTGCCGACCAATTTGTCGTTCCTGGAGCAATTCGACCGTGATCACCTGCTGAACTGCGACGAGGCGGTCGTGTGGATCCTCCACTGCTGGCGGGAGTCGATTGGCGTGGGGGCGTGCTGCTGACGAGCAACCTTGCCTTCAGCAAATCGGACCAGATCTTCAAGGACAAGTTGACCACAGCCGCGGCCATCGATCGCCTCGTGCAATACAGCGTGATCATCGAACTGAACGTGCCCAGCTTCCGTGTGTAAACGACAAAGAAGACCAAAACAAAGACTCCGCAGTAGTTGTGTTTCCAAAACCTTCCGGGAATTCTAATTGTCGTTAAACCGCACTTGTAACTGTCGCCGAACACCAAAGACCAGATCGGGAGAGCGTGAGTGCCAATCAGCCTTGTTCCGTTGTCCTGCGGTAGTTGAACCAGATTTTCGGAACGGCGAGTCACAGTTGTCAGGCCACCAGAGGTGAAGACAGGGTGACTTGGTGCTGTCTTGCCCAGACTTCCTTCCATGTGGAAGGGCGTTTCAGGGACTCGTTCTTGACGGGGCGGCCAGTGTAATTCCATTGGAATGGTTTCGCGAATGTTCGGTTGAAGTAATCGATAAAATCCAGCAGTCGGTCTTTCAATTCAGCCAGCGATTTGAAGTTGCCTCGACGCATCACACGACGCCCGACGATACCAAACACGATTTCAATCTGATTCAGCCATGACGTGTGCTTCGGAAGATACACGAAGCGAACTCGGTGACGGCGATCCGACAGAAATGCCTGCCTCGATTCCACCGACTTCAGAATTCCGCTCACACCCTTGATTCCCAGCGTACTCTTGTCGATCCCTTCGAGTTCGGCCACATAACAGACCAGAGTCGCGCTGCAATGCACGTTCAGATTGTCCAGCACGAACACCCAGCCAGCATTCGGATCGGTCTGCACGGTGTAGAAGAAATGCCACGCAAGGTCATCCTCTGTGCGAGTCTGTTTGATTGTCGGTGCAATCATCTGACCGAGCACAACATGCCAGTTGCCGATCAGGCATAAAGTCCCGTGTCGTTTGTATTCGTATTCAATTCGTTTCGGCTGACCGGGCTGCATCGGAATCGTTTTGGCAATCCGTTCCAGAGCCTGCAGGCCGGGCATCTCATCGACGCTCACCGTATGCGTATTCGCCTGAAAATACAGGTCCGGAGCGTCTCGCCACGCCTGGCAGACAACCTCCACCTGCGTCTGAAAAATATCCGGATCTTTCTCGGTTGTGTTGAGCCAGTACATGCTGCGATGCGGCTGAAGATCAGACTCTGCGAGATAACGTCCGACCTGACTGGCCGAGATGCTCGGGACGATGCCGCGTTGCTTCGCTTCATCTGCCAGTTCGCGATGAGTCCAATGATCGACCGGGCGGCCGGATTGCTCCGGCGACTCACACGCGATGGCCATGATCTGAGTCATCTGCTCTGCTGTCAACTTGCCGTGTGCTCCGGCGCGAGGTGCGTCGCTGAGGACATCTTCGATGGTTCGCCTGAGCACGGCATGTGGCTCACGACACTCAATCGACACGAGCGCATCAAATGACTGCTTCCATCGCCTGCGCCACAGTCCGACCTGCTTGCGACCGAGGCCAACCTCGGAAGCAATTTCCTCGTTTCGAACCCGTTCAAACGACAGCAGAATGATTCGCGCACGCTGAATCAGACGAAACGAAGCTGTCGTGGATTTCACAATGATCTGCAGGATTTCGTGCTGCTTTTCTGACAGCAAAATCCTGGCCGCCTTGCCGGACATCACCTTCCTCCTTGAGAACCGTGAACCTTTCAATCACGGAAAGTCTTCGCGAGAGGTATTTTCTAGTCCATGTTAAACCGGACAAAACACACCGACTGGGAGGAAAAATGTCGCGACCGCCTGCGTAGCTTCTCACCCTCATGGGCCATCAACTACGATTCGCGGCACTAGACACAGCATTGCGCTCTCCCTCCATATTCGGCCGGTAGGGCTTGTTGGCGCTGATCTCTGTATATCCGTTCAGTACTAGTTCATGCTGTCAAAATCATGCTGTGTCCCCGTGAAACTCTTCTTAATCAAGGGACGAATTTACTCGTCAGGCAGTGACGCCCGATTTCCTGGAGAGATACAGCAGACAATTGCCACGATCTACAGGCGGTGGTAAAGTTAGGAACACCTGCCGACACATCGGCAGAAGCGGTTTTATCCGTGGCAACACGCTGGTTACGTCGTTGTTTAACACCAACGG
>JBDNFT010000436.1:0-2237 GCA_041689695.1 Planctomycetaceae bacterium
CGCCAGATCACCGCAGACACAGATGTGCTTTCGTTTGACTGCGGCATAGGACACGGTCCCGGAATAGCAACTCGAAAAGTACGTCAGGCTTTTCAGCCTGACATAAAGAACAACAAGTCAGCCTGGAAAGGCTGACGTACTTTATTTCGTAACTGTATGTCAGGCGGCATCACGCATTCGCAACTGCGACTGATTCAGCGCGCGATAGGCCGCACAAGATTCCATCAGGTGGCCATGACTGCCGGTTGCCAGGATTCGGCCTTGTTCCATCACAACAATGCGCGTCACGAGATCCAAAAACGTGCGATTCAATACGTGGCTGATGATGAAAACCGTGCGGTTCTTCGCAAAGCCTTTCAGGACCGCATGAATGACTTCTTCGCTTTGCGAATCTACTGCCGACGTGGCTTCATCCAGGATCAGAATTGGCGGGTCTCGCAGGATCGCCCGCGCGAGGGCAATGCGTTGTCGTTGGCCACCGGAGAGCTTACTGCCTTTGTCGCCTACGACCGTGTCGAAGCCGTCGGGCAACTGTTTAATGAAGCTGGCCGCCTGAGCTTGCTCAGCCGCCGCTTCCACCATTTCTCGAGTTGCGGCAGCGTTTCCGTAACGAATATTTTCGAAGATTGAATCGTTGAATAGCAGTGTTTCCTGAGTCACAAATCCAATCTGACTGCGAAGATCTCGTGTTCGAAGTTCTCGAATATCGACCCCGTCAATCAGGACTCGCCCTTCGCCGGGATCCATAAAACGTGGCAGCAGACTCAACAGCGTGGATTTTCCAGAGCCATTGCCGCCGACAACGGCAACGACTTCACCGAACCGAACGTCCAGTGAGACATCGCGTAATGCCAGCGGTCGTTGGTGGCCTTCTGCTTCTGTACCTTCGTATCGAAAAGAAACTTCCTGCAGAGAAATCATCGTTGAATGTCGAATCATCATGCGTGGTGATTTTGGTTCAGGAACAATTGATTTTTCATCAATCAAATCGAACACGCGTTCACTGCCAGCCATGCCGCGCTTAATCTGTTCGAAAATCCCAGAGAGTTTGCGAACCGGGTCCAGCGTACCCGCAAGCAATGCGTAGAGCGTAGCGAGTTCAGCAATCCCCATGGGCTCAGCGGCCAGTTTTATCCCAAGGATCATGTCCGTATTGCGAAGAACCAGATACGCTCCAGGAGCCAACGCGGCGAAGACTCCGATGACGCCCATGATTTCAGTGATCGGGCGAACCAATGCGCCCAGTTTCACGATCTTCATCGAACCGTTGTAGTAGTCGCGATTGGCATTCAAAAACTGCTTGCGGTGTTTACGGAACCCAGAAAACGCAATGACGATGCGGGCGGAACCGAAAGTCTCTGAAATGCATTCGTAAATGCGAGCCATGCTCTCCATCGTGCGATGAGAAGCGCGTCGTAAGCGTTTTCCAAACAGATTGAAAATCAGACCCATGATCGGTACGACGGTGATCGCGAGTAGTGTCAATCGCCAATTCACGTAGAAAGCCAGGGCCGTGCAGGCACCGGCCTTGAGTGGTTCGCGGACCAGCGTCACGCCAAATACGCGAATAGCCATCGTCATCTGTTCAATATCATTTGTCATTCGCGACATCAGCGACGATGTACCAATGCGGTTCAACGTTTGGTAGTCCAGCCGCAATGCGGATCGAAAACAATCCTGGCGGATTGAGTTGACAGTCAACTGAACGACGCTGCCAACCAGCATTTCCTGAAAATAGATGAACAGGCCTTTTAAGAATGTCGCGGCCAGGAGCACGCCCAGAATCAAAGCCATCGCGTCGAATTTGTCTTTGGGGATGTAAGGCAATACAGATCGACGAACCTTGGTCAGCAGCAGTAGACTGCGCGATTTGTCACTCGCACTATACTGTAACTTAGCGCGCGCTTTGACCTGATCTTCTGGAATGGAATCAAGAGCAGCAGTGTCTTCGCGAATCGCTGTCTCCAGCGACGCGATTTCATTTTCGACGTAGTCATGCAGACTGTCGTTCTGGAACAGCACTTTGACGACCGGGAATGCGATCGAAAGATTCAGAGCCCAAAATGCAGATACAATAATTGCGCAGACAACCGACAGCGCGAACAGACGTCGGTATGGCCAGACATATTTACCAATTCGAACAAAATCCTGCATCATGCAATCCCTTGCGGCGTCGGAGCAATGGTACTCGCTTTGCGATTATAGTAGCCATCACTCTCCGAGTGATGAATGCCAGA
>JBDNFT010000437.1:0-2355 GCA_041689695.1 Planctomycetaceae bacterium
CGGAGGCAATGGAAGACATCAAAAGTAGAATCAAGAGAAAGATTTGGCGAAGTGAAGAGAGTCGCATAGTGGAGGCTCAGGTTGCAGTGGGGTGGAGTTACAAGGCAGGTTGACGATGCAGTCTATCTGCTTTGTTGCTGACAACAATCGAAGCGAAGGTGCCGTTCAATCGTAGTCAGATTGTTGTCGTTCCGGGGCTCCAGCCCTGGAACGCACTGCATAGGAGGCTACCGCCTCCCGCGAAGAACTTGCGAGGCAGGAGCCTCCAGAGCAGCGTGTTCCGCAGCTGGAGCCTCGGAACAAGTACGTAAAAAAACTTCGCGTCTTCACGCTGTCTTCAGGTAGGGCTTGGTACGATCTGCCGCACGAACCCCGTTTTACAGAGGTTACCATGCGAGTCCTTGTTGTTGAAGACGAACCCGATTTGCTCCGCACGATCGCTCAGGTCCTGCGAGAGGACGGGTACGCCGTTGACGAAGCGGCCGACGGGCAGGATGGATTGTTCAAAGCCAGGAGCTGGGAATATGACGCGATCGTGCTCGACCTGCTGATGCCGAAACTGACTGGCTGGCAAGTCCTGGAACAACTGCGGCAGACTCATAAAACGCCGGTGCTGATTCTTTCAGCTCGCGATGGCGTGACTGATCGCGTTCGCGGCCTTGATGGTGGTGCGGATGATTATCTGCCAAAACCGTTTCATCTGACGGAACTCAAAGCACGACTGCGTGCCATCATTCGTCGTTCGGCGGGACTCGCAACTTCGCAGATCCTGGTGGGCGAACTGACCGTTGATACGAAAACCAAAACGGTCACACGCGGCGATACGCTATTGCTTCTCACTCCGCGCGAATTCTCGTTGCTGGAACTGCTGGCGATGCATCGCGGACATGTCGTATCAAGGACTCAGATCTACGAACATCTGTTCGACGAGAATGAAGACAGTCTGTCCAATCTGGTGGATGTGCATGTTTCGAATCTAAGACGCAAACTGGGAAAGGATTTCATTACGACGCGTCGCGGACAGGGGTACATCCTCCATGATTAGATCCATCCGCGGACGATTGCAGTGGTGGTACGGAGCGGTTTACGCGTTGTCGATTATTGTGTTCGGCTGCCTTGTGTATTGGCGAGCGGATCGTGATGTGAACGAGCGAGCCACATTGCAAGCGGTTTCCACAGCTCAGTATCTGGATGTCAGTCTGCGTACTGGACGGCCCGGACCAATGCGGGACGGTCGCCCGGGCAATCCTCCAGATTTCAATCTGCGAGATGATCAACATGGCGATCACTTTCCGCCAGATTTTGGTATGGGACGATTACCGCCAGAATTCCAGTTCCGTCCGCCACGTGATCGCCGCCCGGATCTGGGGCCACCGCATGATCGCAGGCCCGACCAACTGAGGGGCTCCGACCAACCAAAGGGTCCGCCGGTTCGAAAGGGGCCAGTTGAGCCGCGTTTGCCGCCAGAACTGCCCGGCGACAATAGCGATGGTCCGCGACCACCGATTGATCGTATGGAATTTGCGATCTGGCGGCACGATGGTTCTGTGCTGGCACGAAGCGGTGGCGCGGAATCCAATGATCTGCCAGATTTGCAAATGCCGGCAGGTAGTGGTCATCCTCTGCAAATCACAAGAGGCGACGGCTTCATTGAAGCGGCGATGCTTGGCCCGCAGGAGGCGACGATTGTTGTTCGTCGTCCACTCGCTCATGACATGGCGAAGCTGCATCGCTTTGGCTTTCAAATCGCAACCATGGCCGTCGGCACACTGGTCGTGGGAATCGTTGGCGGCTGGTGGATTTCGGGACGAATAGTGCAACCGATTCAGATGATTTCCGAAACAGCCGCACAGATCTCAGCCACGAACCTCGACCGTCGAATTGAAACGCGACATCTCGATCAGGAATTGGTGCAATTGGGCACTGTCCTGAACGGCACCTTCGAACGCCTTGAAAATTCGTTTCAACGATTAACTCAATTCACTGCGGATGCGTCTCATGAGTTACGCACTCCGCTTGCCGTGATCCAGTCACAAACGGAACTCGCGCTGTCTCAGCCACGTTCCGCAGAATCATACCAACTGACACTTGAGACATGCCTGAAGTCAGCAGAACGAATGCGATCGCTGGTGGATGGACTGTTGCTCCTGGCTCGCACCGATTCTGAATATTCGGAGCTGCGGAAAGAAACAATCGATCTGCGAAGTGTTGCCGAGGATGCGGTTGCACAACTGCAGGAGAAGGCAATTTCCGTCGGAATAGAACTGGAATGTGCAGCACCAGAAACGATGGTCGGTGTTTCTGCTGACGTTCGGTTTCTGTTACAGGTTCCGATCAATCTGATCGACAATGCCA
>JBDNFT010000438.1:0-2723 GCA_041689695.1 Planctomycetaceae bacterium
ATCTCCATCCGCCCATGAAGCGGCATCACCACTTTTTGTAGCAAACACAGATTTCACAGCGGACGCCTTCGAGGCGACGATCATCCAGCCATCATGGAAACCGATGACTGGTGCAATCTGTGCCATGGCGAAGGCGCTAGAATCAAGTTGCTGAAATCCATCCAGGCCAGGAACATCTTTCATCGACAGCCCTTGCCGCGCGACGGCTGGTATTTCTGCCAACGCATTGATACCGCGATGAATCAATTCTTCGACGTGATCTGGTTGTGAGCATCGCAACATCAACACAGTGTCTGATTGCTTGCCGAACATTGTTACCGGACCAGGCAGCGAGATCGAAACAAATTCGCCAGAAAACGCTTGAAGGATGTCTTCTCGCAAATGCACATCGTGCTGATTCTGGAATACCGCAAACTGATCCAATGCCGGCACCACTTCCGGAAATCGCGCCGGGATTTCCTTCATCAGCCAGTCGTGGATGGGCAGCAAATTGAAGCCAGCGTTGATTGAGAAGCCAACGGCATCTTCCGGAATAAAGCTCATCCAGTTTTCGAATGGTTTTTGATCAACAGCCATTCGGCCGACAACCGTGTCACGCGGATTCTCCGTCAGTTGACCGAAGGTTGCCGTACGTTGTTGAAAACCCTCGGTGTATTCCACGCTGATTTCATGGTCGATCACGCTGCATTGGTTGATCAATTCCGTCAGCAGCCCTGTAATCCGTTCCGCATCCGGCTGCCCCTGACTCACTCGAAGAATGAATTCTGGAATTTCATGCAGTTGCTGGAACAACTGTTTGCCGTCGAAGAATACCAGTGCGTCTTCCGGCGCTGGCATCTTCTGCAAGGCGGCGATCACGCGAGGATCGTCGAATTTGGATTCCGCTGACGGATTGGCCAGCAGGTCGAGACCAGTCTTTGCGAACTTCAGGGAAGTCGTGAACACAAACACGTCGCCCTGAACACCAACGGCTGGCTGAAACGTGAGCGGTACTTCTGCAGGCAATTGAAGAAACTTCATTTCGACGTCGGAGATATTTTCCGACGCCATCGGGAATTTTCCATCTGTCGCGCCCGAAACCAGCGTCATCAGATTTTCGATGGCGTGTCGCAGAGATTCTGCACCGCCATCCGGAATACGCACCATCACCAGATGCAGGGCGTTCGGGCCTTCCATCTTTTGGGCGTACATGATTTCCCTGGCGTCGCGAAGCTTATGCCATTCGACAGGCGCGATGGCGTTTTGCAGAGCCGACTTGATGGTCAGGAACTGTTGAGCGTCACCGTCAGACAGATGACTCTGCAACATGTGCAGAGACTTTTCGAAGATCTTCGACTTTTCAATTTCCTTGAAGACGGCCTGTTGAGGTTCCTGCATGTAATCGCGTTCGGAATTCTGCGTTCCCCACACAGCGAGATAGGCATCGACGGGCACCGCGTCACGGAGGTCGTCAGCAAAGACGCTGCTGACCCACACTGAACTGACGGCAAGCATTGCCGACATTGCGATGCAGTGAATACGACGGCATAGATTCATAGAGCATTCTCCCGTTCTGGTGACCTCGAAATCCGTAGCAACCGTTTGATTGCTGGTTCGTTGGGTAGTTCGGATTCTTCGTGGATGACGTAAATTCCAAAACACGCACATGTGAACGACTGTGACTTAGGCGACCAGCAGAATTGAACTTACCGTGGCGGATGCTGCCAGCATCGGTGGTAAATTCTCTTTCGTTAGACTGTATGGACGTGCGATCTGTTTGTGCTCCAAATAGAAACATCATCGCCCAGTATTTGAGCAAGTGTGTGTATGAAATGCACGTCTTCACGTCAGATTGTCGCGTCACCGCGTTTTGAGAACAAACATAGGGGTCAAGGTGCGTTAACCTATTTTCCGTTCTCTTTCGCGTAGCGGGCTTCGGCAACATCACCAGATGATCGCGCTTTCCAAGACGTATGCCGGTCCGAAAATCGGTGGCTCTTAATTGGTGCCTACACTCAACAACTGCAACAACTTATGAGCGGCACGTTGTCCAGGCGGCATAACGGACTCAAACCGTAAAGCTGTTAAACATCCTCGTCATACACAAAAAATACCCCGCAAGACATTAGTGTCTCACGGGGCAAAAGCTGCTATAAAACTCCAAAACATTACCTGCCCTACCGTACAAAAGTAGATCAGCCTGGAGTTCTGTCTATCAGGGGTCCATTGCAGGAGGAGCATCTATCGAAGTTGTCCCCGCAGTCGGATCCGCAGGTTCGTCCGGATCCACGCCGACGGGGCCCGTGCTGGGTGGCGGGGCCGGGGTAGTTGGCATCTCAACTGTATTACTATCACCCCCGCAACCTGCCGCCAGACATAGTCCGATGGTAAGCTGCGCAAGCGTGAACATTCTTCTGCCTTTTGACACTGAACATGGTTCCTTTGAAATAATTGATTGGCCTCGTTCAAATCGTTCGAAGAACGACGCACCCGAGGGGACGGCGTTCACTTGGAAACTCAAGGAAATCAATTTGAAATCTTAAAAGAAAAGAAACACAATTAATCTCAGGAAATCAACTAAAAATCTCCAACAACCCTGCCGTCGCCCATTGCCGAGAGCCAGCGGAACACGTTACGGAAGTCGATGTTGTTGGAAATTGAACGAACAGAACCGTCGGCCAAACCGAACTGGACGATCCCGGTATGGTAGCTGCCGAAATGGTTCCAGCTACCTTCGAACGGAG
>JBDNFT010000439.1:0-2860 GCA_041689695.1 Planctomycetaceae bacterium
AATGTTTCGATTTTCAGCGTAGCCACTTTCGTCGGTGATTTCCATCGTGCTGAAATAGCGTTGTTTCAAAGCATCAAGCAGAAGCACAACTGCAACATGACCCTGGATCGCACCGCATTGCGTTTTTACGGAACAATACGGCGGCTCGTGGAACGGTTGCTTCTCGGCATCTTCAATCTGAAACAGCGGCGTCAGGTGCCCTTCGGGAGAAATGAGTAAACTCAACGTTTCCTGACCCGGTGCCATGTCTACCAACAAGCCTCGCACAACGCGAGTGGGATCATGATCTGCATACGACCGCCAGATCGTCGCCTTCCCGCCCAGCGCAAAGACCAGATCGGTCACGCGGTCTTCCATTTCTTCAACGCGCTGAAGATCGTCGATCGAGCCGGAAAAATGGATTGTGATTCCCATGAGTGGATCTTCAATGGAGAGTCTATCGAGGGCGCATTTCCTGGAGCTGCCGGATTCCCGGACTCTTAGCAAGGTTACCAACACAGTCTGATTGATTCGTATCCGTTGTGTGGAGTTCTGATCATCGACAACTCGGGCTGCGTGTTCGCTTTCAAAACTGCGACAGGAATCGCATGTCGTTTTCGTAGAAGCGGCGAATATCATCCACGCCGTAGTGCTTCATGCAGAAGCGTTCGATGCCGAGGCCGAAGGCGAAGCCAGTGAACTCTTCCGGATCGTAGCCGACGGCGGCAAAGACATTCGGATCGACCATTCCCGCTCCGCCGATTTCCATCCAGTTGTCCCCCCATTTCATGTCCACTTCGACCGAAGGTTCAGTGAATGGGAAGAATGATGGACGGAATCGGATCTCAACATCCGGGCCCAGGAAACTGCGGGCGAACAGGCTGAGGACTGTCTTGAGTTGAGCCATGGTCACATTGCGATCGACCATCAGGCCTTCCATCTGATGGAACATGCAGGAATGCGTCGCGTCGATGGTATCCGGGCGATAGACACGACCAAGTGAAACAATCCGCACCGGTGGCTTGACGTTTTCCATCGTACGAATCTGAACCGTCGAAGTTTGACTGCGAAGCAGCACTGGCCCACCGGCGGCGACAGATGCACAGGCGACGTAGAAGTTGTCGAGCGGATCGCGGGCAGGGTGGTCTTCCGGGATGTTCAGAGCTTCAAAGTTGTGGCGTTCGTCTTCAATCTCCGGACCATCGACGACGGTGAATCCGAAGCGTCCCATCAATTCACGGAACTCAGACATGACTTGTGTGATTGGATGCAAGTGGCCAATGCGAGGCCGTTCACCAGGAAGCGTAACGTCAAAGTCTGAGGCCGCTTTTGTGACCTGTGACTTGACTTGCTCCGCTCGGGCATCCAGAGCGGCTGACACGCTGGTACGGACTTCATTAAAGCGTTTGCCAACTGCGGGTTTCTGATCGGGCGTTGCTGTTCCAACGAGCTTTTGCAGATCGCGAACGCGACCATTTTTCTGGCCCATGAATTCAACACGCACTTTTTCCAGCGAATCGACGTCGGCCGCTGAATTGATCGCCAGCAGACCGGCGGTTTCAAATTCGTTAAATGCGTTCAGGATATCCATAGTCAGTTCTTCTACGATGCAATCATCACTCGGAGAGTGATGTCTACTTTGGTTGCCAACGAAAACGGGCGAGACCCGCAGTTAAGCAGGCTCGCCCGAATCAGGAATTCACTTGTCTTGCGATCGGATCAGGCGGCAGAGGCCGCACTGCGCGCTTTCTTCGCAATTTCAACGATTTCGTTGAAAACTTCAGGGTTTGAAATCGCGAGTTCGCTCAACTGCTTACGATTCAGCTTGACGTTAGCCAGCAACAGGCCATTGATGAATACGGAGTATGACATTCCGAGTTCACGCACTGCTGCAGAGATACGTGTGATCCAAAGAGCCCGGAATTCACGTTTTCGGACGCGACGGTCACGGGTTGCGAATGCACGAGCACGCACCAGGGTTTCTTTGACGGTACGCAGCAACTTACTGCGTCCACCAACGTTGCCGCGTGCTTCTTTGAACAAACGTTTCTTTGAACGGTGACGGGCTTTCCCGAGGCGAACACGCATTGGACCGAACCTTCGACCAAACTAACAGAACAGATTGAGTTAAAATACTTCCACTGATGGCTCACGTGGCTATCAGTGTGCGACGATTCACGTCGAAGTTACATTCCCGGTGCCATCGCGGCTGCGATGAGCTTCGCTTCAGCATTGATGATGATGTTGTCGCCACGCAACTGGCGAGTTCTCTTGCCACCTTTGTGGCTAAGAAAGTGGCCTCGGTTCGCATTACGATGCGTCACTTTGCCCGTCGCCGTTACCTTGAAGCGGCGTTTCATTCCCTTGTGAGTCTTCTGTTTTGGCATTTTTCAAACTCCGAAACGTCTGCCAAGGTGTTATTTGACACTGAGGCGAATGAACGTTTGTATAGATTTTCTATGGAAAGAGCCGGGGAGTATAGCGTGATACAGTCCGGCTTGTAAAGCAGCATGTGAACGGTTCGAGAACAATTTAGCGGCTGAGAAAACCAAGTTAACCTGTTTTCGAAGGCATCAGCCAAGTATCGGCCCGGACATCTGCGTTTCGTCAGGTATTCTTCGACACTTTATGCACTGGTTGCTACTGTGTTCATAGGTATTGGGCTCGGGCTGACTCAAGGTGCCGTTGTGGGGGATAGTGGTTGGCTTGGTTTCATCTTGCTGGTTGTCAGGCTGGAAAGCCTGACGTACATTACGGGACGGTTCTCACGATCGAATCTGACCTTCGCCGCGGACGATGAATTTGTAACTGGTGAGTTCTCGGAGGCCGCAAGGGCCACGGGCATGGAAACGGTCGGTGCTGATGCCGATTTCGGCGCCCA
>JBDNFT010000440.1:0-3590 GCA_041689695.1 Planctomycetaceae bacterium
CAGAGTGCGTCGCTGTGCGCGGCGGAGGCCTGTCGCACGAATCGGCTGCGGCTGGTTGTCGCTTGAGCGAGCCCGAACGCCGCTTGCACACCTGACGCTGCATACACAGGTCGAATCAGCAGCATTCGAGACAACGGAATCCCATGACTGCGTGCGGAATCAGCATAGAATTCATGGTGTTCATCAACTATTGCCAGACAGCCGTGCAAAGTCATCATTGGCACGATGGATTTCAATGCTATCGATGCCGCCTTCAGACCAGCATCCTCAGAGATCCATTCGATAAGTGAACCTGCTGGCAACCCGCCGTGCGGAAGTATGGCATCCAGCGATGTCAGGCCTGTCGGCAGAATCTGCTGAACAGTCTGCATTCGCTGAGAAGCCAGTAACTGCCGGCGCAGTGAATGAATGGCTTCGGCTTTGGCCGCTGCTGACATGGAAACGCGTCCGCATTGATGTCGGCACAGCACGCAATACGCGCCGCGCGACTTTACTCAAATGACGGTTTCCCTACCCGTTGTCTTCGTTAACACGCGAAGACAGGAAATTCGTCTGTCATACCGTTCATCGGCGATCAGACGACTGGGTTTTAAGAAAGTTGCTACTTACTGTCAACTGCAGTTGTTGCACGACATAGCGCGCAACGAAAACGGCTGGTAGTCAAAGACCACCAGCCGCCGGAAGATTCCTCCGAAGAAGTCGTTAGGACTACTTCTTCTTTGCAGCCTTCTTAGCAGCCTTTTTAGCTGGTGCAGCTGGTGCAGCTGGTGCTTTCTTCGCGGCCTTCTTTGCAGCTTTCTTTGCCACAGTACGTTCCTCCAAATAAGTTTGAACTAGAGTGGCCGTCCTGCCAAAGCTTACCGGGCTTAGAAACAAACAGGACCACCACAGACCAAAACATCAGCCCATCAAGTTCATTTCGATCTTGATGATGCAGATTCCATTCTTCACTGATGACCGTCTTGAGGTTGCTTGAAGGCAAGTCCTTCGCCACGTCCATTCAGTCCCTGGTTTCAAAACTTCTAACAGTCTTCAGTACTTCGATTTTGAGATCGTTGTTGATGATCACACTGTCGTGTCAGTCATCCTGAATTACTGATGTTGAATCTTTCAACCACCAAGTGATCGGAATCGTAGGTAATCGAATGAATAACGCAAGACTGTTCCGCGTGTTTCCAGACTTCTCAGAAATTTTTTTTCATAATCAGTACGACAACATAGATCTCATCGTATGCGCATCCTGCATGATCATTGGCCATGACTTTGAGACTCCAACTTCAATATCGCGCCAGCTTCAATGCATCAACACGATCATGATTTTGAATCGATAGGCTCTATCGATGGAGTCGTTGTGAGTCACGTCATGAATGCTGCGGCAATGTCAGTTCAGCAGGAGTCTGTTTTCACAGCAGACAACATTCCAGGCACAGGCATATGTTTTAAAAACTCTGTATTTTTCAGCATCAAACGCATCTTGAATTCTGTCCTGTCTCGACTCAGGCCTTCTCTGTGACCCCGTCACGACGCAGATCGTCAAGCACAGATCGCATATAGTTCAAACTCTGTACGGCGATGTTTTGGGCGCCGGGACTGTAGTCGAAGACCTCCACAGAAACCCATCCGCGATAGTTCGATTCGATGAGCGCGCGGAAGATTGGATGGTAGTCCGTCGATCCCATTCCGGGGCCGAGCAGGTTGGAATCATTGACGTGAAAATGTTTACAATTTTTTTTGTGACGATCAATAATTTTGGGAATTGGAGTCCATTCTGCGCCCAACATTGCCTTCACATCCTGATGCAGAGCCATCGATGGATAATCAACAAGGCGAACAATCTCCAACGCTTCGTCGCAGGTGTTGATGAAGTCTGTTTCTTTGGCCGTTAGTGGTTCGAGACAAAGAACAACTTCGTTGTCTGCGAATGCAGGTGCGGCCTGGCGAAAGACATCTGCGGCAAATTCCGCCGCTTGTTGCTTCGAGATCCCTGGCAACAGACTGCGTTGCTGCGGTGAACCGAAGACCATGATGTGTCCACCCAGTTGGCGGCACGCTCGCGCCAGCAGCATCAGGTAGTCGGCAGTGGCCTTGCGGATTGCAGGGTCTGGGCTGGTCAGATACAGACCTGTGGTCTTTGCCAGCAGCCAATGCAGGCCAATGATTTCCAGACCATGCCGCTCAGCTTCCTGTTTCATGCCTTCAAAGACTGAGACTGGCACAGATGCAAGGTCGGCCGAAATCGCAAACGGCGCGACTTCTATGCCTGTGTAGCCGGCTTCTGCAATAAGCCGACATTGTTCGGACCATTCAGTGTTTTCGTACAATTCCTGGCAGATTGCGAACTTCATAAAGTAACTTTCCGAAACAGCGAATCAGTTTAGTAATTCGCGAAGGATTGCAGACCGTAACAGGATTGCAACCGATTTCGGTCAACTCATAATGGTTGATTCACAGCAGGAAGGATTTCGACCACGCCACTTGTAAACGACAGACCTGGCACAATACCCTGTCACGCTGGAATTGCGTTGTGGAAATCAGTCAGGAAATTCGAATGAATCAGCGGTCAGGCAGAATAGCGTTTTATCTCGCAGTGTTCCTTGTTGTCGGCTTTCCGTGCTGCCAGGCAACGGAATTGCCACGTACAAAGCACGGCGAAACAGTCAGTTCGCTCGACGGCGAGCGACAACATCTACTGCACTGGGCACCGCCGAATGCGGCTGATCAGCCGACACCACTGCTGGTGTTTCTGCATTCCTGGAGCAGCGACTATCAGCAGGATAATTCCAAATGGCTGAAAGCCTGTGCTGCGCGAAACTGGATCTGGCTGCATCCGAATTTCCGAGGAATCAATCAGTCTCCCAAGGCATGTGGTTCCAAATACGCGCGACAGGACGTGCTTGAAGCCATCACTTTCGCTAAACAGCAATGGAATGTTGATCCACGGAGAATCTATGTGGCTGGTGTTTCTGGTGGAGGTCACATGGCACTGCTGATGGCTGGGCATCACCCGGATCAGTTCAGTGCTGTCTCAGCCTGGGTCGGACCGACGGATCTTGCCGAATGGCATCGATTCCATACCAAGAATGGCAAGCCGCAGAAGTACGCGATGATGATCGAACAAAGCCTTGGCGGCGCGCCAGGAACTTCCATTGCAATTGATGCGGACTACCGAGATCGATCGCCAGTCTTTCATTTATCACGCGTTGGAGATTTGCCGGTGAGCATCTGGGCGGGAGTTGAAGATGGTCACACAGGCTCCGTGCCGATTCGACATTCGCTGACCGCCTTCAACGCGATCGCAGAAACGCATGGCGACGCGGTCATCTCTGAAAAAGAAATTGTCGAACTGAGTGAGTTGAAGAAATTGAAATCACCGCTGGCATCTGATTCTGTGCAAGACGCGACACTCGAACAAAAGATTTATCTGCGTCGGCGATCACAGGAATCGATCATCACAATCTTTGACGGCGGTCACGAAAGTCATCCCGAGACTGCGTTGGAATGGCTAAGTGCAAGACGACGTGCAGTCACGAGTGGCACTAAAGCGGCAAAGTGAGAAACCTGCCCGTCGGCGGAGCGACGGGTGTACTGTA
>JBDNFT010000441.1:0-16486 GCA_041689695.1 Planctomycetaceae bacterium
CGGATGCCCGTGGAACTTGTCGAGCTGGGTGATGTCTCCGTCCTGAAAGGTGACTTTGGCGGCCGTTCTGAGGCCGGTCGTCGAGCGGCGGTGAAAATGTATGGCGGAACTGCGGAGAGCGAGAAATCCGTCAACCTTGGGCTCAAGTGGCTGCAGAAGATTCAACGCGAGAACGGATCGTGGAGTTTTGGCGATGTTGGCGAAGCAGGCTCGCCAGGAAGTATGAACACAACCGATGTCGGAGCCACATCACTGGCATTGCTGTGCATGTTAGGCGGGGGTCACACGCATGTCACTCCGGGGCAATATCAGGAAACTGTTCAGAAAGGTTTGGCGTGGCTGGGTCAAAGTGCCATCCGTTCTCAGGGTGCAGCCGACATGCGTGGTGCCCATCAGGGCAATTCCGGCATGTACGTTCAAGGTCTGGCCACAATTTGTCTGTGTGAAGCGTCAGCTCTGGAACCTAAAGATCGCGATCTGCGTCGCCTTGCATTGGAAGCCGCGCGGTTCATTGAAAAAGCCCAGGGCAGTGATGGCGGATGGCGTTATCAACCGCGTGAAGTTCCCGGTGATACATCCGTCGTCGGCTGGCAAGTGATGGCGCTTCAGAGCGCGAAGGCTGGCGGTATTGCGGTCGCTCCGGATTCGTTCAGCGATGCAAGGAAGTTTTTGAACAAAGTGCAGGCGGAAGATGGAGTTTACTATGGATATACGGATTCACAAAAAGGACGGCCCACAACGACCGCCGTTGGCTTGTTGTGCCGTATGTATCTCGGCTGGAAGCGAGAAAAACCACAGTTGAAGCAGGGCGTGGAGTTCCTGTCGGGGCTTGGACCCAGTCGAGACGATATCTACTTCAACTACTATGCAACTCAGGTGATGCATCACTGGGACGGCGAGTTATGGGACAAGTGGAATGTTCGCATGCGTGATCAACTTGTGGCGACGCAAATCAAAGAAGGTCCCGGAGCGGGAAGCTGGGATGTCACTGATCCTCATGGTAACACGGGAGGCCGCATCTATCAGACCGCTCTCAGTTTGTTGACACTGGAAGTCTATTATCGCCACCTACCGATCTATCGCCGCTTTGATTCTGACGAGAAACCGGCGAAGGAAGCCGTGCCTGTCGTTAAGCCATGATGAATGAGCCTTCTCCTACTGACGATGGCGATACTGAATTTCATTTGCTGGGCTTGCCCACGAATGATGATTCTCATGCGCTGCGTTCAAGGGAACCGTTCGAATTGCTGGTATCGCAGTTCGTTGATGAACTGAGGACAGGAAAGCTGCCTTCCGTAGAACTTTACGCTCGCAGATTTCCGCCGCATGCCACAAGAATTCGAGAAGTGTTTCCTGTGCTCGCCATGCTGGAACACGCTCGGATCGCCAAAGAGGGCCAGTCGATCCGACGCAACATGCCGGACCGATTTCCGTTCACGCGGATCGGTAATTGTGAACTCATCGGCGAACTGGGTCGCGGCGGCATGGGCGTTGTGTTTCACGCGCGTGATCTGCAGTCCGAGCATCGGGTCGCAGTCAAGATTCTGCCGTGGCGAGTCTCCATCGTTCCCGAATGGGTCGCGCGGTTTGAGCACGAAGCGAGGACCACGGCTCAGTTGCGACATCGCAATATCGTGCCCGTGTTTCGGTATGGTCAGGAAAACGGATATTGCTTTTTCGTCATGCAGTTCGTGAATGGCATCGGACTTGATCGCGTGATCGATCGACTGCGGGAAACGGAGGGTGTGGTTTACGCAGAAGAAATCCAGCGGCAGGAATCTCAGCGACTCTCAGGTGCAATGAAAGCTATTCCCGTCGCTCAGATGATGTCAGAAGCCGACCCCGCAAATCCTAAACGCCGCAGAATTACAAGTTCTTCATGGAATAGCTTTACAAAGATAGGAGTCCAGGCAACGCAAGCGCTGCGTGCTGCTCACGCGGCCGGCATTCTGCACAACGACATCAAGCCGGGAAACGTGCTTCTGGACGCAGAAGGACGAGTCTGGGTGACGGACTTTGGTCTCTCGCAGCCGATCGAAGAACGTCGGTCGAAACCCACCGGCAGCGCGGTGGCGGGCACGCTGCGGTACATGGCACCCGAACGACTGCTGGGACAACAGACGGCGGCCTGCGATCTTTATTCTATGGGTGCGACGTTGTATGAACTGTGCTTGCAGAGGTCCGTGTTCGATCATTCGAATCGTGATGAACTTACGCGGATGATCATGGAAGACAGTCCGGTCCGTCCACGCACGATTGTTCGCGATTTTCCGCGTGGGCTGGAGACCATCATTCTGAACTGCCTGGAAAAGCATCCGGCTGACCGTTATTCAACCGCCGATGCACTTCTGGCCGACCTGCTGCGACACTCACGCGAACAGGCTGTCAGTTCCACCAGCCGCCGGTCATTTTCCGGATTCTTCAAGGCCATCCGACAACGAGTGTCGGGAAAGTCAGGAATCGACAAGCAGAATCCGAAGAGCAATGAATAGTAGAGAGTTCGCAAACCAGAGTGTCATCAGTAGGTCCCGCTTGCCGAGCGGGACTTTCGCCGCAAGGCGAACCGTGCGCGGGATGCAGCATGATCCAGAATGATGCGTGGCCGTGATCTCCGACGACGTAATTTTGGAGTGGCGGCCTTTTCTGGTCGCAGGTCGCAGCCTTGCGGCGGTTTTGAAAAATCCTTTCCGGCAGAAAGGACCTACTGCCGGTGACTTTCGCTACACCGCCTTTGTCGAGTAAATTGCTGCATCAGGCTGCGGCCTTAGATCTCACCGCTCGAATTCAATGGAACGATCATATGTCTCGCTCACTTGCCATTCTGTCACTGTTGTCCGGAATCATCATGTTGCCCTTAAGTTACGCCAAAGCCGATGAAGGCATGTGGCTGTTTAATGATCTGCCCACGAAACTTCTCAAGGAACACTACGGTTTTGAACCAACACCGGAATGGGCCGAGCACTTGATGAAGTCCAGCGTGCGATTCAACGTCGGTGGATCGGCGTCGTTTATTTCCAGCACAGGACTTGTCCTTACGAATCATCATGTCGGTTCAGATACGCTGTATAAGCTGTCTACGCCGGAACGAAACATCATGGACGTGGGGTTCCACGCGAAAAGTACGGATCAGGAACTTAAAGCGCCGGATCTGGAACTCAATCAACTGGTGAACATCAAAGATGTCACGGCGGAAGTCAAAGGTTCGGTCACAGACAGCATGACGACCGAACAGGCCGTTGCCGCTCGGCGAGCCATCATCGCGAAGATTGAAAAATCGGCACTGGACGAAACGGGCCTCAAAAGTACAGTGACGACGTTGTACGGCGGCGGCAAGTATCATCTGTATCAGTACAAAAAATACACCGACGTCCGATTGGTGTGGGCACCGGAAACGGCGATCGCCTTTTTTGGCGGCGATGCGGATAACTTTGAGTATCCTCGGTACTGTCTCGACGCCTGTATTTTTCGAGTCTACGAAAACGACAAACCAGCGAAGATCGAACACTTTTTGAAGTGGTCCGAAAACGGTCCGCAGGAAAACGACGTCGCGTTTGTGTCGGGCAATCCCGGTCGCACCAGTCGCATTTACACGATGGATGCGATCCGATATCAGCGTGACCATTATCTGCCGTACCGCCTGAATCTACTGCGACGCCAAGAGATTTTGCTGCAGCAGTACGGACTTCGCGGCACCGAAGAAACGCGACGCGCGCGAGATGATTTGTTCGGTGTGCAGAATTCCCGCAAGGCACTTCTGGGGATGCTGGCAGGTTTGCAGGATCCGCAGGTTCTGTCCGACAAGGCTGCTGCCGAAGCGGCGTTGCTAGCTGCAATAGAAGCCGACGCGAAACTCAAGCCGTTGGCATCTGCGTGGAAGACGATTACGGAAACGTCAGCCAAGCGAGCAGGATTGTTGAGCACGGGCGTGGCGGTGAATTCACATCTGTTTGGCATCGCTCTGCAACTGGTTCAGATGGCAGAAGAAGATCAGAAGCCGTCTGAAGAACGCCTGCCGCAGTTTGCAGATGCGGGCCGTGAATCGCTGTTGCTGCAACTGTATTCAGAAGCTCCGATCTATACAGATCTGGAACAAGTGCTGATGGCCGATTCGATTTCAAAGACGCTGGAACAACGTGGCTTCGATGATCAAGTCAGCCAACAGATTCTGGCTGGAAAGAGCCCTTCAGACCGAGCCGCCGAACTAATCAGCGGCACGAATCTGATAAGCGTTGAAAACCGCAGGAAAATCGGCACTGGCGGGATCGAGGCCATCAATAACAGTGATGATCCAATGATTCAACTGGCGAAGATTGTGAACCCTGAGGTTCGCCGTCTTCGTAAAATCACCGATGAGCTGGATGAACTGGACAAACAAGCGTACGCGAAGATCGCGGAAGCTCGGTTTGCTGTGGAAGGTACTTCAGCCTATCCGGATGCCACCTTCACATTGCGATTGGCATTTGGTCCGGTGAAGGGTTACGAACAGGACGGCAAGCAGATCCCTGCATGGACCAACATCGGCGGCGCGTTCGAACATGAAAAGCTGCATCAGGGTCAGGCCGATTACGTGCTGCCTGCTTCGTGGAAGAAAGCAGAATCAACGCTGAACAAGTCAACGCCGTTCAACTTCGTCAGCACAGCCGACATCATCGGCGGCAATTCGGGCAGCCCGGTAGTCAATCGAGCCGGTGAACTTGTCGGCCTGATTTTCGACGGCAACGTGCAATCGCTGTCGGGCAATTATGTATATACAGACAAACAAGCGCGCTCCGTTTCAGTTCACTCCAGCGCTATTCGTGAAGCCTTGCAGGTTGTGTACGGTGCGGACAACATCGTAAAAGAATTGGGAAAGTAGACGAATGACACTCGACGAACTTCAGCAACTGATCGACCGCATGTATTCCCGCAAGGACGAAGCGCGCGGGGTTGAGGGCACTTTTATGTGGCTGATGGAAGAAATCGGCGAACTCGCTGCCGCCCTGCGTGAATCGCCAAAGGAAGAGATCGCGAAAGAATTCGCGGATGTGCTGGCGTGGCTCGCCACGATCGCCAACGTCGCTGGCATCAATCTCACGGAAGCCGTCAATGCCAAATACGGTCGCGGCTGTCCTGGTTGCCATCAGATGGTGTGTGTGTGTGCGGACGCGGAGAAGCCGTAGGACAGGCTTGCAATTGCGATTCTGAAACGGCGAGCGGGATGCGTCAGCTTCCCGGTACTCCTGCGACTTGTGTTCTTACCCGGCCTGTTGAACCGCAACGTACCGGTGGGCTGACGCCACACCGCTCGCCAAACGCGCGGAATCTCTAGCCACCACCGCCACTTCCATGCCATTCGTTGAGCCGCGTCACTTTGCTTTCTCATGGGCATCACTTTGTTCGCGAAAACCTTGAACCTTCAAGCTGCCGTCTGGCGAGACCTGAATCGTCACGCATCCGACTGTGCTGGTATGCAGAACCGAAGCAGATCCAAACACCTTGGCCAATTGCTTTCGGCTGTGATCATTGCGAGAACTCACGATGACGTGCGCTGGTTGAACGGCTACTGCCAACGCAGGGATATTGGAATTCGGACTGCCATGATGAGGACTCATCAGGACGTCGCATTGCGGCAATAGCGGCAGTAGATTTGCCTGACCCACACCTTCGAGGTCGCCTGGCAGGCAAATGCGTCGCTCGCGATATTCCAGAATCGCTGCGACGCTCGCTTCATTATCTGAAAGTCCAGAATCAAGTTCTGTGTCGGCCTTCAGAAACGAGATGCTCAGATCATCGCACGCGACCGCATCGCCGCTGCTCAGGATCGAAACGGGCAGACGTAATGCAGCAAGTTCATCCAGAACTTTTTGTACGGCCGGCGATTTCGTCCGAGCAAATTCATCGGTCAACAGCACGTGTCCAACCGGCATACGTTGCAGCAAACTTGCGACTGCGTTGTAGTGATCCAGATCGGGATGAGAAATCACAATCGCGTCGATCATGCGATATCCGCGAATCCACAGAAATCGGGAGATCGTGTCGGCAGTCCGCTCGCCGCGATGCATAGCTCCGGCATCAAACAGCAGGACACGATTGTCGGGAGTCTGAACAACAACTGCGTTTCCATGCCCCACGGAAAGCACGCTGCATGTTAATCCTTCATGGGCAGGCAACTGAGTGATCGTGCGAAACACAAGGACTACAAAGATCAGCAGCCCGATACGAAAACACCTTCGCATCATCGAATGGCGGGCCGCGACCGACAGCGCCAGCAGGGCGTAATAAACCGGAATGAACCAAAGCGGGAGATCGGGAATCGTCACAAACCCGATTCGTACGTCGGCCGCCAATGAAACGCCGTATTGTAAAGTCGACAGCATCCCATCAAACGGTGCCGTTACGATCGATTCCACGGGAGGCACCAGCATTCCAAAAAAAACGGCCACATATCCGCAGATCAGCGTGATCGTCGTCAGCGGAATGAGCAGAATGTTAATGACCATGCCCAGCAGCGACACAACATGAAACTGAGTTGCGACAATTGGCGCGGTGAGTACCGTAATCGCCAACATGCGGTGATAGTTCAACTTCAACCATTTTCCCCATTGCTGTCGCATTTCACGAAACCGATCTTGCCACGTGATCGCATCCGGTGGTGCTTCGCGTTCTTCGGGAGTCGGTTGGTTGTCTGACACCCATCCCAACGCGCCGATGGCCAGAAACGACAGCCATGCTCCTATGTCGAACGCGATCGAGGGATCAAACACGATCAGCAATATCGCCGTTGCTCCAATCAAAGAGCCCATCCGAATGTCTCGATACAACGACTGCCCAAGAACATACAGCAGGATAAAACATGTGGCACGCATGACGGATGGTCGAAGGTCGGTCAGCAAGGCATAGAACACGCAGACAAGCCCGGCCAGCACCAAAGATCGCGTTCGGGGGACGAGCATCAAATTTTGCAGTCGTACGAGAAACAGAAACAGAATGCCGACATGCAGGCCGGAGATCGCCAGCAGGTGCATTGTGCCACTGGCAATGAAGTCTCGCTCAACGTCCGGTGTTAAGTACCCGCGATTTCCCAACAGCAACGCTTCAGCCGTAGCACGGTTCTTTGGCTTCAGGTTGTCGCGAAGCAGCCGCACAGTCTCCTGACGAAACGAATTGAGCCAGCGTTTCAGGCTCCAGACACTTGCTGGCTGGATGATCATCACCGCTGCTGGATGACGCGCAAATGCCATCGCCGACATCCCGCGCCGCTGCATATGGCGCGTAAAATCAAACTCGCCAGGATTCTTGATTGGCGCTGGCAGATCGATCTGCCCTGTCAACTGAATGCGATCTCCAAAGGACATCCGGTCGGTCGCGTCGCCTTCAATCAATACGCGTAGCAATCCTCTGGCGCGGATCAATTCATCGCCGTGCATCAGTGCTTTGGTCTGTAACAAAAACAAAGTTCGAGGCGTCTCGATCTGGCCAGTGCCGATGCCGGAATCCGCCGGCAAATCCAGAGCGGGGATGTTAGCAACGTCGCCGATGATTCTGAGCGCGGGGCTGTCGCCGAATTCCGGCGAGGCCGCCAGCGACGCGATATCCTGTCCCTCATCGAGTCGACTGCGTACGGTCCACAGTGCCAGGCCAACGGCGATCATTGCCGCCAGCAGCGTACAAATCTCGAACTGCATCGATCGGTGGAGATGAAAATATCTGGTTGCGATCAGGAACAGGCCGGCCGCAGAAACAGCAACCACTGTGGGAACGGGAAACCCCTGAACGGCGAAAAAATCTGCCAGCCGGACACCGACGATCAGCATCGTCGCGCAGATCAGGGATCGCGGTATGGATGGAATTTTCCAGAAGCCCGTCAACATGCGTGCGGTTTCGGCATACCCTTGAGGCTTCTGCAAAGGGGCCTCACAATTCGCGCCGTCGGCCATCCAGAATGGGCTGCAGTTCATCGACGAAATCGTGAACATCCTGGAACTCACGATACACGGACGCAAACCGCACAAACGCGACTTTGTCCAGATCTCGTAAGGCGCTGAAGACCAGCTCGCCGATGCGGCGAGACGGCACTTCACGTTCACCATCTTCGTACAGTGCCGCTTCGACGTCGCCCACCAGGAGATCAATTTGTTCAGGACTGACAGGACGTTTGTAACATGCCACTTCGACGCCACGGCGAATTTTTACTCGGTCAAAAGGCACACGCGTTCCGTCTTTCTTGATGACTCGGATCGGTGACTCTTCGATTTTTTCATACGTCGTGAAGCGACGCTCGCAACTTAGACATTCACGACGGCGACGAATGGAAAAGTCCTGACTGTTGCGTGAGTCAATGACTTTGGTTTCGTCATGTTTACAGTAGGGACACTGCACGTGAGGAATTCCGAAGAAGAGTAGTAATGAAAGACACGGTGCTGTCGGTAAAGTTATGTGAATCGATGCCGCATTGTATCCAAACAGCCCTGGCAACTTGCAACTGATTGACGGTTCGTCCTGTTTTTTAGTCCAGGACGCAGTTTTTTGAGGCTAAAAGCTGGTCTGGACATAAATCGCAAAGTTCGGCAAACTTCGCCGCTTGGAAGGACTCACTTCCTGAATTGACTCTTGGTCGTGAGGCGGTTCTCAACCGTTTATCTTTACCAGGAACTGCCCCGAAAAGTATGTCAGGCTTTCCAGCCTGACATGAAGAATAGCAAGTCAGCCGGGAAAGGCTGACGTACTGTTTCTAAAGCCCACGAATCACTGCACTCGTAGCGATTCGCACACTTCTGTTCATTGATCTCACCTCGCAGCTTTCTCAATCCCTTCTGCTGCAAATCTCGTCTCCTCACTTCCCTCTCCTCATTCGCTGGTTACCTGTCATGACGCGACTGGCCATAGCCGTCTGCTGCTACACAGTCATTTTCGCAGCGTCACTATTCTGCGCATTGCTGCTGCGGTTTGACTTTGAAGTGTCCGGAAACACGATCACTATTTTTCGCGATAGCGTACTGGTTGTGGTCCTGTTGAAAATTGCCGTCGTGCTGTTTTCACGCGACTGGCGACGAAGAATGCGCTATTCGACAATTTACGATATCGCATGGTCTGCTGGCCTTTGCCTTGCCTGCGGGGTTTTAGTTTCCGCACTGCAAATTGCCCCCGAAACTATGCCACAGATTCCGCGCAGCGTCATCGCCATGGACACTCTGATTTCAGCCGGTGCACTCGCTGGCGCCCGTATCACGGCTCAATCATTGCGAAGATTGCGAAAATCCAGACGCTATTCCAACGCCGCACGGACTTTGATCTATGCCAATGGTTCCGAGGCGGCGGCGATGACGTCTTCGATTCAGACAAGTTCCGCCACGCTCCGCGTCGTCGGAATTGCATCGCCCAGGAATTCCATACCAAATTCTGTGATCGCAGGTGTGCCTGTCTTTGATGTCTCGGAGGGGCTGGAATCAATCATTAATTACACTCGCGCGGAAGTGCTGTTGATGCCGTCTCGTTTGTCAGGGCGAGAAGTTCGAGAAATCACGGAGGTCTGTCTGCGAAACGGCGTCGCTGCGCATTTGGTTCCATCGATCGACGAGATCCCTTTTGGACGATTTGAACTGAAGATGCGAGAAGTCACGATTGACGACCTGCTTCGCCGCGAACCCAACAAGCTTGATATGGCTGGTATTCGCACGTGTTTGCGTAATCGTGTTGTCATGGTTACGGGAGCGTCGGGCAGCATCGGATCAGAAGTGTGCCGGCAACTGCTGAGTTTTGGTCCGCGAAAAATCATTCTGCTGGACCAGTCGGAATTCGGTATCTTTCAGATGGAACAGGAATTTCTGGCACTGCGCAACGATCCGTCTCGAAGTCTGCCGCAGCTTGAATTCATCATTGAAGACATCACCGACAAAGACTCGATGTCGCGGATTTTCATGCTGCATCGTCCGGCCGTCGTGTTCCACGCCGCAGCATACAAGCACGTGCCACTGATGGAGAGTAATCCACAAGCCGCAGTTCGAAACAACATTTTTGGCACTCAGACGTTGGTAGATCTCGCCGACCGCTTTTCTGTTGAACGATTTGTCATGATTTCTACGGACAAAGCTGTGCGACCGACAAACGTCATGGGCGCGACAAAGCTGATCGCCGAACAGTATTTGCACTCCGTGGCGAGCCATTCTAAAACACGATTTATCACCGTCCGCTTTGGCAACGTGCTCAATTCCGCAGGCAGCGTTGTGCCAACGTTTCGACGTCAGATCGAAGAGGGCGGTCCAGTGACCGTCACCGATCCGGAGATGCTCAGATATTTCATGACGATTCCGGAAGCCGTGCAGTTGGTGCTGCAGTCGGCTGCCGTTGGCGAAGGCGGAGACGTGTTGATTCTGGATATGGGCGAGCCTGTTAAAATCGTCGATCTTGCCAAAGACATGATTCGACTTTCTGGCCAGCGATATCCGGACGATATCGACATAGTGTTCACGGGATTACGACCTGGCGAAAAGCTCTACGAAGAATTATTTTACGAAACGGAGCAAAACGCTGTGCGTATTCATGAAAAGATCTTCCGGGCTCCACGCGAAGCAGACGCCGCAGTGCAAATCATCAACGAGGAACTTCAGCAACTGGCAACTCATCTCAATTCCAGCCGCGAAGAACTCCGTAAAGTCCTGTGGCAGGCCACAGCTCGCATCGTAGAACGCAGCTCAGCTCAACCGACAGAAACGAAAAAGCCTCGACGCAGTGCGGCTTAGAAATCGTCCTGGATTAAGGTAAGTCAGCCTTTCCGGGCTGACATGTTCTGCTTCAAATCAGGCTATAAAGCCTGAGGTACTTTTCTGGATTTCATTTCAGGGCTGTTCCTTCATGTGCGCGGCGAGGCACGCAGCTTAAATAACAAGGAAGGCACGGATGCGGACTCCTTCAGATCGACTTATCGAAATCCTGACAGATCAGCTACTCTGCTCGAAAGCAGAGCTGATTCATTGCGAACCGTACGTACGACGACTTTGCCACGATCTTCCCGACTTTGATTCCGTGTGGCTGGATGCGCTGGTCCAACAAAGATTTCTGACTGCCTGGCAGGCTGATCAGTTGCAGGCTGACGATGCGGATGCGATTACAATCGGACGCTACCAGCGGCAGCGGGCTCTCGGTCGATCGACCTACCTGGCCACTGACGAAAAACGACGCCAGCAGTTTGTCCTGCGTCAATTGCCGGACTCTGGTGGCGAATCTGTTGAACAAAGGCTGGACGAACTTTTGTCGTCAGTGGATCGACTTCGCAGCACAATCCCCGCCGCGTTGAATCTGCCGCAGGAAGTGATCACGAATGATGTCTCGCGTCGTTCGGATGGTCTGACGTCAGAACGGCCCGCTGCCGCGCGTTATCTGGTATCGAATTTTGTCGCGGGCTGGTCAATGGAGGAGTTGTTGATTCGTGGCGGGCGGCTGCCGTGGGAAGTCGTTGCCGAAATCGGGCGCGAGTTGCTTTCCGCACTGGTATGGCTTGAATCCGCTCGCTTGCTTCACGGCGATCTGGTTCCGCGCAATGTGCGACTGGATCTGCGAGGCGGCATTCATCTCGTCGATCCGTTCTCACGACGACTTGGCCAGGTAGTGTTTGCCCTGACCGATCAACTGACGCTGCGCGACTGCGATGGCATCGCTCCTGAACAAGTCGGTACAGGCCGCGCGGCGGATGCTCGCAGCGAAATCTATTCGCTCGGATGCCTGTTGTGGCAACTGTTGACCAGTCGCCCGGTGGTCTTGAGTGCTGATCCGGTCACGCGGATGATGAAACAAAAAGATCACGACATTGTTGATGTTCGCGGCCCGGTGCCGGATTGCCCCGAATGGATGTCGCGATTGATTCAATCCATGACACGCCGCTCACCGGAACTGCGGCCAGGCAATAGTGCGGAACTGTTAAAGACATGGCGAACGTCGTCGGGAAACAGTCTCAGCCATTGCCGCGCGCTGGTGCGCAGTATGCCAGATCATTCGCTGCGTAAAAATTTGCGCCCGAAGGTTCGATCTGGCCGTGGTGGGGCTTCATGGTTGTGGCCGACTGCTGCGGCTTCCGCACTGGCGATGCTGGTTTTTCTGGCAGCGCGGTCTGGCGTAGTGCCGCATACTCTACGACTGTCGTCTGCCACAAATGATGTCCCAGCCGCTGAGCCCATTGAAGCGCGAAACGTTGCTGACAACAGCGGGCCGGTTGCGTTGCCGCCGGTTGATGCAGACGGGGTGATTTTGCTGGAATCCGGTAGAATCTACCTGGCCGAGCGGCGTGAGTTTCCCGGCACGCTGCGGATCGAATGTGCCGCTGCGCCACCGGCGGAAATCGTTGTTCCTGCTGGAACGCAGTGGGTTTTGCAGGCTCGCACACTGGAACTGCATGGTATTACCGTGGCGCAGTTGCCGAGTGCCTCGGAGTCGGAAGCAACCGGTCAGCCGAAATTAGCAAATCTGATCGCCGTTCAAAGTGCCGCGTTGACCATTGATGGTTGCGTCATTCAATCGCCTGCCGTGGCAGATAATTTCGTCGGCGTGGCATGGCATCGTCTGTCGGGAACCGAGGGCAGCGTTACAATGCGAAACAGCGTGTTTGCAGGTGGCGGCTATGCGGCCTCGTTTAATCATCCTCCACGACGTTGCGAACTGGATAACGTGCTGCTGGCGAATCGTGGCAGCGGCCTGTTGTGTGAATTCAAGAAGGGTGACGTCGATTCATGGGATTTGTTTTTGACCAATGTCACTCAACGATTCGGATTCAGTGTTGTTGATGCCGTCGTATACAACAGCGGGATTGCTCGCTTGAATCTGAACATCACGGCCACGGAATCTGTGTTTGCTCCGCAAATGGCAATCGTGCGTTTGCAGTCGCCTGCAACATGGCGACCTGACTTGATGCAGGTTCAGATTCGCGGTGGTGAAACCGGCTATCCAGCCGTTGTGCCACCGTCTGTGGCATCGGCTGTATACATTGATCAATCGCTGGGACAACCCGTGAGTCTTCCGGAAGCAGGGCTCAAGAATGACGGTGTTCTGCTGGCGGATCTGATCTTCGACGAAACTCAGCCCGGTGCAGCAGGCGATTCTGGTGCAACCGACCAGACGTCACCGTGGAGCAATTCTTCCCTCATTGATTTTGAAGGTCCGAAGCTGACCACGATGATGCCTGGAATTGTTGTGGCGCGTTTACCGAAGCTGGAATGATGACACGTCGCCGTCACCTGGCGATCAAGACAACCGTCCGACACGTGCAAGTCGCCGAGTGCCAGAATTTGGTTTACCAGAGATATCACCTCGCCGAAGGAATCCAACCTGGGGGAGGTCGAACAACGTAGGCAGATCTATCCTCAGATCTGCATCTCTCAGCATGGATGATGGCAATTCTTTTCCTGCCGATCACATTAGGATCAGGGCTCAGATCGTAGCCGAAAGACAACCTCGACTATTCGGCCAACCCATGCGGTGGCGATGACGGTATTCGGCGCGGAGCATGTCATCGATAAGTTCCATAGAGACAGAACGCAGATCGATGTTAGCCTGAATGAGAGCGTCATACACAGCTCGGCCAGCATCGGATTCAAGGAGTTGCTGTTCAAGCGGCAGGTTGCTGATAGACATGAGTTAATTCCTTTCATGGGCATGTCAGCAGGGAGGATGTTCAGAAGGGGCGAAGGTTTCCGCGATTCTCAGAATGCAGTACACCTTGCAAAGACCGTGTCAGCGTCGTTCAATGGGTGCCGTTCGCGTGGGGCCTCGTCCCGAAGATGAGTTCAGGAAACGATTATTTTTTGAGCCTTGTGTCGCGTTCAGGCGGTTTGAGCGATGTTGATACCATTGCTTATGGCATCCTCCGTGCCAGAGAATCGTCGGATTCGGCGGATTTCTTCTGCCAACCTCTAAAGCCTTGCTGCACTTCATTTCCGGCTGAAGTCTGTAGCAGCAGTGTTTGCCGACAGTTGTCACCCTTGCCGTAAAGGTCGTCTTCAGGATGATGGCAACTGTCTTCAGAATGACAACTTCGACAGACAGAGAATGAATACCGGCCACATTTTGATGAGTTGTTGCGATACTGAGGCATCTGGCTGGATTGCAGAAAATACAAAGAGTTTAACTTCTTGTAAGGCGATCGGCAGAAAAATGATTGACCCGCCGCTTGATGCAGGACGGGTCTCCAGAACCGTCCAACGAGAGAGTAGAATCTGCCAATCGCCTCAAGGGCTCGCCTTACGCCGCTGAATCGTGAGCATCGACATTCGCGACTGCACCACCTTGGTCCTCGCCACGAGTCTGGCTAACCGCTGAGATATTGCCAGCGGCCGCCAGCCGATCGAATTCTGCTTCATCAAATCCTGAGGACGATGTTGCCATGATTCCGAATCCTCCCCCGAGCAACATTACGCCGGTCAGGACGCAGAGGGCAACCAATGGCATGGCAAAATCATTGCTGATCTCCTGCATTTCGACGACCCGCAGTCCAACTCCCAGAATCAACGCGACGCCGGATGTCGTACAGCATAAGCCGACGGCAAACCTCCGCGGTTGAAACCTTTGAATTGTGCTTGGGACTGGATTCGTGGTTTCTAAGCCAACGTTTGATTTGGCAGCGGCAAACTGCGCCATTTGCAGCGTGACGACGTCGGGCTGTAAATCCTGTTGAAGTTGTGAATTCTTTTGAACCAGTGACAAATCGGCAGGCCCGTCGATCTGACTCACTTTGATATACTGAATTGCATTGTTCATCGCTGTTCTCCTTCCGAATGGCTGCCGAAACTTGCTCAGCCTTCGAGATCTATAACGTATATCCCAGCCGAATAGATCAAGAATCCCGATTTGACTTCACTCGATTGTTTGTAAATCCAATGAACACTGCCAGTTAAGTCTCGACAAAGTTTATTCACCGGACAAACTCTTCCTCGCCGCTCCCCGAGTGGTTTACCGGAAGGGAGCGGCCGGAGTCGATCATCAGACGACGGATGATTTCTCAGAACATGACCTCGAAGATCTCCAGCGACTTCACGACCATCTGCGGACGGACACATATCGCCCAACGGCTGTTCATCGCGCGTGGATTTCGAAACCGGGCAGCGATGAGAAACGTCCGCCGGGCATTCCCGTCGTAACCCGAAACGTCTCTGTCGAACTCGGCGTTGGCCGCAGGACTTCGTTACAAAGCATGGGCTCTGCAACCTTGGTGCTGCCCATGCTTGCTTCGCTCAGGCCCTCTTGGGAGACGCAACTCAATGTGTCTTCCCCACCCCTACCCCTATCGACTTCCGCACGACAAACAAGACGGGAGAATTGGCGTTATTCACATCTCCGTCAATGCGCGACGTTTCGAACTGATCTGCCGACAATTCGGCCATCCATTGTTCCACGGTTGTTGCTTCTTCCTGTCCGCCCGCATGACCACGATATGCAACAATTGTCATGACTCCACCTGGCACCAGCATTTGGCTGGCCACATGAATTGCGGTGCGGGTAGAATTTGTGTCAGTCGTGACCTGCTTGTCGCTGCCCGGCAGGTATCCAAGATTGAACATTACAACCTTGGGTCTAACGTCTGATGTCTGCAGTTTAAGGAGCTCGACGGCATGATCGCCAAGTTGCAGATCCGCTATTAGCCGTGCTTTTTCCAGCCGATCCGACGTAGTATCGATCGCAGCCTGTTGGATATCGATCGCGATTGTTCTACCAGATACTCCGACGAGATTCGCCAGCAATTGCGTATCGTTGCCGTTGCCTGCCGTGGCATCAATCGCGGTATCACCCGGCTGCACGATTCTGCGAATCGCGTTGTGTGCCAGTTGAGTCAGCGACTTAGGCCGCTGACTTACCTTCGATGCAGCGGCTTGCGATGAATCTGTTGCCCGCGACTTACCCGGAAGAATATCGATAATATCGAGCACATCCTTGCTGACCGGTTCCGCAAACATTACGCCCTTCAATGCTTCAGCCGCGATCGGTCCCAGCAATGCGCCATGCGACCCGAGGCCATTCAGAACAAAGACATGTTCATTCTCTGGGTGTTGACCAAGGATGGGTCTACGACGTCTCATGCCCGCGCGAACGGCCGCAACGTGATCGATGACTTCCGGTGTGGTAAAAGTAATCTGCTTTAAGCCGTTGAGAAGTTCCTGTTGACCGCTGACAGTCGGCTCCTGGTTTAGATGTTCCCTGTCATACGTTGCTCCCACTAGAAAACTATCTGCTCGACCTTCAAGCGGATCCGGCACAACCCAGACACCCTGATGGACGACTTTGTCTTCCGGATAGTCAGCCAGCTTCACTCGCAAAATTTCGCCCTTGGCTGGTCCGTCGGGAATTGTTGGAAACCACGAATTTTTTTTCGGCTGCCAACCCTGACAAAAGACCACAGCAGAGCTTTGAAGATCCAGCGCCGCAACGCAAACTCGATCTTCAACAAACTCTATATCTGTGTTCACATTCAGATCAGCAGATCGATATTGTCCAAGCGAAGAAAAGTACTCCCGAGTCTGATCCAGAA
>JBDNFT010000442.1:0-9079 GCA_041689695.1 Planctomycetaceae bacterium
AATTGCAATCGATGGGGCTCTTGTAAGCGGGAATCTCGTTACCGCCCCAGCCTGGCCAGCTCACCCAGCCTTCTGCCGCGAGTTTCTGAAACTGTTGGGGAAGTCCTGAAATGAGGTACGTCAGCCTTTCTGGGCTGACATGTTTTACTTTTTGTCAGGCTGAAAAGCCTGACGTACTTCCTGGAACTATTCCTGGGCTACCAATGCCGGTAAAGCGCAAACCGTGTTTTCAAGCAGTAAAAAAACACAGAATCATTGCCTCGGTGTGTTCAATTGAACAGTTTTCAAAATCGCGAAGTAGGCATCAGATGCGTATTGACGGCTTGACAGATTGAGCGGATCGACGTGTAATCTCTAATAGAAGATTCTTTGAGTGGGTACTGGAGCGGGGATGCTTTGTATTTCACCTCAGAATTTTGCCGACATCAATGAAGGCCGGATGCTGAAACGTTTCTTTGCGGGGGCAAAGTAGCGGACAGGCAAATGGTTGGATGTCACACTTGATCGACCTTGCGTTCATGGGGAAACAGGGTTGATCTTCACTCCGGAATGGATATTCCGGTGAATCCAAGATGGGTCACATCCGCAGAGCGTTGAGTCGCAATGCAGGTGTCTGAAGTTGAGGCGTTTCCATGGCTGGGCGCAGCAGAATTCGGGTCGTTGTCACGGGTGTCGGTGTGGTTTCACCGATTGGAATTGGCAACGACAACTTTTGGGACAGTCTTGTCCACAATCGATCGGGAATTGATTTCCTGCAATCGGTGCCGTCTGATGGATTGCCTTCGGCATTTGGTGCTGAAGTTCGCGATTTCAATCCCGCCACGTATTTGCGGGACAAGAAGTTTGTCAAAGTGATGACTCGGGCGATCCAACTGGGAGTCGCATCGTCAAATTTGGCCGTGAAGGATTCCGGGGTTGCTCCAGGAACTGTTGACCCGTATCGATTTGGCGTCGTTTATGGCAGCGGTCGGATGACATGCCATCCAAATGAGCTTGCTGCGGCCGTTGAGGTCTGCCGGTCCGAAGGTGGCGTTGATATCAGCAAGTGGGGCCAAAAAGCACTGAATGAAATTGCACCGCTGTGGTTGCTGCGTCAATTGCCCAATATGCCTGCCAGCCACGTTTCAATCGACCACAATGCCTGCGGTCCAAACAATACAATCACTTGTCGGGATGCATCAGCATTGCTGGCCTTGTCTGAAGCGGCTCGAGTTATCGCAGCGGATCGAGCCGACTGCATGATTGTTGGTGCTTGCAGTTCCAACATCCATCCCGTAGATATCGCTAAGTTCCATAGCTTTGAAGGACTGTCACGGCGTTCCGATGACCCAGCACGTGCTTGCCGTCCATTTGACTTCGAGCGCGAAGGTGCTGTGGTCGGTGAAGGTGCGGCGTCATTCATGGTGGAAAGCTATGATCACGCGGTTGCACGTGGTGCGCAGATCTATGCAGAAATCCTCGGCACTGGCGCTGGTTGTGACGGATTCGGTGTTGCGAATGAAGCTGCAGGGCTTGGACTTGTGCGAGCCATGGAAGCCGCGTTGCGACAATCTGGCGTTCGTCCCAATGAACTGGGACACATCAATGCTCAGGGCAAGAGTACGCAACCGGACGACATCGTTGAGGCTCGTGCCTATCATCGGGTGCTCGGCGACTATGTGATGAACATTCCAGTGACAGCACTGAAGAGTTACGTGGGCCACTTTGACGCGGGTGCCGGTGCCGTTGAACTGGCTGGCACCTTGTTGTCCTTGAAGAATGGTTATGTGCCTGCAACGCTCAACTACGAAATCCCGGACCCGCGATGTGGTCTGAATGTTGTGCGCGGCGAAGCAGCTCGGTTGAGAAACCGAACAGCAATCACCGTCAATCGCACAGCAATGGGTCAAAGTGCTGCTGCTGTCTTGCGAGCCATTTGAAATTTGGTACCGGCGAGCGGCAATGCGTCAGCTTGCCGGTACATTTCGCAGTCCTCTTTACGTAACAGTCGCAAAGTACCGGAGGGCTGACGCCACTCCGCTCGCCATTACCCGATCAGCCAGAAAAACAGGACCGCTATTGCCGTGGGCGGGAGGGCTCCGATTAACAGTCCCAAGGGGCTGAGGCCCTCCGTTCCAAACACACGTGACGACTGCAGAATTCCCGCTCCTGCAGGATTCGGAGCGTTAGCGATGACTGTCAAACCGCCGCCCGTCACAGCCCCTGCAACCAAAGCATATTTCAACCCATCGGACAGGTCTTTGACCTGCGTTCCCAGGTAGGTCAATGCGGCGTTGTCTGTAATCCCCGTTAGAGCGATTGAACCAAAATAAAGTTTATTGCTTGTCATCTGAGGATTGTTGATCAGCGGGTCGAGCCACCAAGCCTGCAATTTGCCAAGCGTCACCAAACCTGCCAAAAAGAATCCAACCAGCAATCCTTCTCGAAGCTTCAATGAATCCTGGTACTCGCGTGTTGCCGTCACGAGTCCCAGGAAGATCATGAAGACTCCGAAGAAGACATCCGTGTGATGGGCAAAGGCGACCACCAAAGCGAGAAATACAAGATGTAGTATCGTGAGCCATGCTGGAATAAATTGCGATTTTGTCGTGTCTGATTCAACGGCATTAAGTTGCTTCCAGAAAACCATCGAAAAGATCAGCGTTGAGCAGAAACAACTGAGAATGGCACGCCAACCGAAATGGGTCGCCATGAACATCGTGTCCCACTTCCACGGAGTCGCCACCATCAGTACCGGCGGGGCAGCAAAGTGGGTTAGCGTTCCTCCGATGGATACGTTGACGAACAACAAACCCAGCACCCCATAGGCCAGTGTCTTGCTGATATCACGATCAAAGTAGCGTCGTTTCAGCAATAAGGCCAGCAAGGTCATCGCAGCCGGTTCTGTGATGAAGGAACCAAACAGCGGCCCAAAGGATAAAGCGGCAACGAAGAAGGACGCGCTCTCCTTGAATGGCAGCAGTCGGGCAATCCATAAAATAACGGCCTCCGTGAGATTGACCACTGGACGGGTTGCCGCAACCACCATCACAACGAAGACGAACTTTGGCTCAGTATAGTTGACTTTGAGTGATTCGATATATTCCACGGCCTCGTGAATCGATCCATGGATTGCAGCAATCCCAAAGAACAGAGCTGCGGCCCATAGCCCAAACACAACTTCCGTTTCGGCAAGGAAGTGGAACAAATTTTCCCCAATAGAGCCTTCCGGATAACGGTGCGCCCATTTTGCAAACTGCTTCACACAAAACGTATGCACCACAGCGCATGCAAAGAGAACAGTGGCGAGGATTTCCTGCGATGATGGATTCATAAGATCTTAATGTAATAAAACAAAGGCTTTGTAACTGACGCAGGAGATCAGGAAATAGATGGTCTCGATTTCCAGTTGTAGGCGGAGTTGAGGAAACATTCGATACCTGATGTGTTCGAAGATTATCAAGGGCGCGTCGAAATTGCGGCCCTGGGGCAAAAGTCCCCGCCAAAAATCTCGTTTGGGCTACACGTCACACGACTCATTCAGCGATGTTTGCCGGTTCTAAACCGCGTGAAATCTCTGATGCCCGGAAAGGTTCGCTGAGTTTAACTGCCTTGCCATAGGTGTCAAATTCCTTACGACCTTTGAATTGTTTCAAGCAAGCCTTGGTGCCGATCCAACAGAGACCACAGCAGGGGTTGCGATTTTTCGCATTGTAAAGACCTGAATCAGAAAACCATGGTGAGCATTTCATGGCAAACTGCATCCTGAGTTTTCAATCATATGATTGTTTATGTGCCTGGCGAAAATGATTTGTACATCGATCCGACGGCAAGCATGGTTCCACTGCGACAGCTTCCAGCGCCCGATCATGGTCGATTCTGTCTGATTGTAAAGCCATCAACGAAAAACCTCAGCCGAACACCCCAAACAGTGGCTGTTCAAAATGGATTGCGCCGAGTCCGTGACGTGTTTGTCGATGAACTGAATAACAGTGCGGTGATTCACGAAACAACAACCTATGTCGGTGCGGCCGGAGCGGATCTCCGTGACTACGCTGTCTCGACAGGAGACCGTGAGTTTCGAACATCACTCAAAAAATCTGCCGAAGAACGACTGGCTATCAAAGACGTGAGTGAAGTTCGGTGGACATCGCTTCGCGACACGGCAACGCCGTTTGAAGTCTCGTTTCAAGCCCAAAAATCGATGCTGGCAGAATGCACGGTGCGTCAGGGACGTATCACATTCAATCCGTCAGTCATTGTGAAAATCCTGAACGAAGAGCTCTTCGACATCCGCCCCTACATGACTGCGGCTGAATCGACAGCGTTCGCAAGAGTGTCGAGCTGGATCCAGCCAATGAAACAGCAGGAATGACCTTATTGAGTCTGCTGAGAATCTACGTGAATCTTGGATCTGCCGACCCGGAGATGACACGAGAAGCGGCCGAACTGATGTTACCTATCAGTGCCGGGATGAACGAGAAGGCACAATTGTTTACCGCACAATGTCTATTTCTGGGAGGAGACTACGAGAAACTCATTACGTTTCTTGATCAGATGCCAGACAGTCGTTTCGCAGCGGGATTCAACGTCGCAGCCGTGAGTGTAAAGCACGGTTCGCAGAAAGGCCTTGCTGTGCTGAATACCATACCTCATGCTGATCGAGATCTCGCACTGGCAATTGCCATCGAACATCTGCGCCGGAAGACACTACAACCTGGTCCTTGACTTCATGAACACCAACGACTTTCAGAAGGGAAAACGGAGACGAGTCATCGAGGGGAGCATTCGCACAACTCTGATCGCGATTGATGCCCTGAAAAAAGGTTCTCTGCTGGTGCCGGAACGTGTGGCGGATTCGGTATCGTTGTTGAAATATGCGATCGAAGGCAACGACGCAAACGGTTATCGTGTCGGACTCGTTCTGAATGAACGCAAACTGAACGTTTATCTGGCACCTGTTGATGGCGAATTGAAGGTGGTCGCGACCGACGACTGTCCCGAATTTCTCGGTGCAGAAGCATTGCGACTACTGGACTCCGATAATCCGTTGGCTGCTCGTCAGTTTGTACAATGGGGCTTTGAAATTCTGGCGACTTCCACAGCGATGCCAAATGGAGCAGGACGCGCGGGGCTCGACCCTATCACGGCAGAACCCTTGATGATGTTGTGGTCGGCAGCTGACGCAAAAACGGCAAAGCCGAACAAAACCCGCCTCGCTGCCATCGCCCTGTCAGACCCTGCATGCCTTGCCGATCCAATGTCTTTCCTGACCTCGATGAAGAACAACACACGAACTGCCGAACAACGACAAATTGATCGATTAATGCTCTACTGGTGCTCCTCGCAAGAACAGACAACCGAATGCCTGCAGATCCTCGAAAGAATGGGTCAGTACCCTCAGGCACGAGATTTCTACTTCTCCAATAAACCTCAACTGCTCTTCAACGATAAGCAGTATTCCGAAGCGAAATCATTTGTGACTATGCAAATGCGTCAGAAAGTTTCAACAACGAGCGTCCATAGATTTTTGGCACGCATCGCGTTGGCACAAGGACACCCCGACGAAGCCATAAAGTTGTATCGCCGGATTGCAGATCGCGCGGATGCGACATCACACGACTTTAACTGCGCGGCATGGGCTTCGTTGTTCCTGAAGGAACTCGATGAACGAGCTTTCATGGATGCCATCAAAGCAACAGACGGCGAAACCGATCCCGCCGGTTTGTATACATTAGCGGCCATGCTGGCGGAAATTGGCAAAACTGAAGAAGCAATGCATCAGATCCAGGAAAGCAAAAACTTATCCGGACTTGCAAAAACCAATATGGAGTACTTCTACGTGCCCGGTCGTGTCGCGGAACAATTAGGTATGATGGACGTCGCCGAGACTTATTATCGCCTCGCCATGACATCCGATAACGCGGACAAACCAGACAGCTCTGCTCAGCTTGCTGTCAGACGATTGCAAGTGATACGCGGAAGCTCGCCATCGGCTCCAAGTGATTCGAAATTGCCTTTCCGCGAAGTCAGCAACAGCGAATCAGAGCTTAGACTGCGATAGCCGACACAAGTTTGATACGTCACTGAAGGCAAGAAAATTGAGGGTAAGAAAATTTAGTAAACTGAATTGACACTCATTTTCTCACCTCAAATTGTCTTGCCTCAACAAATTCAGACTGTAATTATCACCAAAAGAGATTTCTCGCAACAATCCTCCACGGCGTTTACCGGGGGCTTTGGAATCGTATTAAATTCGATCCGTGGGCTTACTACCAAAAGTCGTATTTCTCTCATCCTGATCCTGCCCATCAGAAATCGTGACTTTTCAAGCGAAACAAAGATAGAATACCCACACCACGGCGAATAGCGACAGTTCTCTTTTCGCACGTGAGACCAGGTTTTATTGTTTCGTAAGGAAGGTTTCGACATGAAGACAGAGGAAGTCTCACATCAGGCAGTTCCCGGACAGGTGGCGGCAGGAAAGTCGCCGTTCTGGAAACGCCGTGCGGTCGTCACAACGTCGGTGGTCCTGTCCATGCTGGTGACCGGAATGGGCATCGCACCGACGGTTTTGACTGCAACTTCCATGCGGAACAATCTCCTGCAGTCCGCGGTCAGCAACTATGAACTCACAGCCACAGCAGAGTCTGCGACAGGCGGCTGGTTCGCTCCGCTCGCGTTTCAAGGTGTGCAAATCAAAAGCGCTGACGACCGTTTTTCATGGACCGTAAAAGAGATTCAGACGTCAAAAGGTCTGCTGTCGTTCATCACAGATCCAGATCAGGTCGGCGACATTCGTCTGACAGACTCAGCGGTCAAAATCAGCCTTGACGATGATGGCAAGTTTCCATTCAGTCAACCATCGAAGTCATCCAATGCTGAATTCGCGTTTCATATTGAAAACGGTTCACTGGAGATCATCGCACCCTGGCGCGAAGTACCAATCGTAGAAGTCGGCAAGCTGACGATCATCGGCAATATAGCGAAGGATGCAAATGGACAGCGAAGACTTCACGTCGATCCAATGCAGATATTAGACCATGAACCATTATCCGAATCGCATACGCAGCAGAATCTGGCATTAATCGCACCGGTGTTGTCCCAGTCGACTGAACTCTCGGGTAGTGCTTCAGTTTGGCTCGATGAGATCAACATCCCGATCGGACAAGCGGTCACCGCAGACTCCACAACAGCGATGGATTCTGGAACCAAAGACGATTTCAGTGGTAGTATTCCGATCCGTGGACGTGCGGAGATCCATTCGCTTGAAGCACGTCTGAAAGAAAACTGGACAAAGCAACTGACCGCGATCATTGGACAAGTCAGTGGTTCTGCAATTCCGAGCCAGATTCAGGTTCTGAAAGACTCCAAAATTGATTTTTCGGTCACTGACGACGGTATTCACCATTCTGGCATGGTCTTTCTGTTGCCCGAACTTGCCAAAGAAATGAGCATCACATCGTCGGGCAGCGTTCATCTGGACGAAACCATTGATTTGCTGCTCCAGTTGAACGTACCCAAAATCGCTCAGACCGGAAAGCCGTTTTTTGCCATGCTTTCCCAGCTTACATCGATGCCAATTCAACTGCGGGTGTTGGGGACCGTGTCAGAACCCAAACTTCAGCTTCCCGAGGGGATGAATTTACTTGGCCGGCTGACAAACCAGGTCTCACCGGCCAACCACACAGAAGAAAATCCTGAACTTCCATCGGCAGTCATGGATCTCATTCAGAGCGTCGGAAGTCAGGATCGTGAGCAAGCGAAAAATCAGCTTCCGGGCAACATCCTGAATCTCATTCGCGCCGTTGATCAAAAAGCGAAAGAGAAACAGGCCGAACGCAAATCGCGGCGAAAATAAATCCGCCGGAATCGCAATGTCACGCAGAAATTGCCTGATTTTCTGCGTCACACTCAGGCACACGCGAACGCTGCGCATCGCAAACACATAGATGTCAACGACTTACAGCTCATAGCCGTTCGGCAGGTTCATCTTGACCAAGACATCGTTTTTTCCATAGAACTCAACCTGTTGCGTGATCTATCGGCGAATCTCGTCGGGAGACAGGCAACAGGTTCGCTGGAATAACAAAACTCCGACTCGAATCACTCAGATTCATCGGGGTTCAAACTCCATGAATTTCCAGTGAACGCCCCTTCAGCAAAAGCACTTCTCAATAATTCCTCTCTACTTCAGCGTACGTTAAATCGCTTCCTGCGGATTGCGTGCGTTCGACTCTCTCACACGAACTTCAGAAATCAACGGTCTAAGATCTCCGCTTCAACCAGCAGACCCGCTGTTTGGATCAGAATTGCAAACTGTTGATTAAAATAAGTTCGCGTCAAACAAGTTTCGATCCATGCTTCGAAGTCACTCCGATCGCGGAATAACGATTTCAGAACCACTGCCACGTGCAGGGACCGCTACCTGTTTGCGCGGGCGGACTGTCTTGTGTTGCAATGGGAGAAGAGTTCTGGGACTACTGGCAATTGTTTGCCTGTCGCTTACAGGCTGTCATGGTGCAAATCACTATTACGCGGGCAGTTCGTATTTTGGCAAGACTCTCCCGCCCGGCATGCGTTTGGCGCAGCGAGTTCGAACCGACACCGTCGATTTGACTAAACTGGCAGGCGGTGTTGGAGATAGTGACACAATCAACACGGGTGACGTGCTTGAAGTCAAAATTGCCGCAGGGCTTAGCGACAAAGATCAGATCACCATGGGAGCCCGAGTCTCAAACGACGGCACGATCAGTCTTCCGGAAATTGGTACGGTCAATGTCGTCGGAATTGAACCTGCGGGAGCAGAGTCGTTAATCCGCACGGCCGCGATCAGCAAGCAACTGTTTTACAACCCGGCAGTCACCGTTCGATTTACAGATCGCCGCATGAATACTGTGCGTGTGATGGGTGCTGTCAAAATGCCCGGCACCTACAAGTTGCCTCCGAATTCAAGCGATGTCGTGTCTGCACTGGCCGCTGCTGAAGGGTTGGCTGCAGACGCAGGCCAGAAAATCGAAGTGAAAAACCCAGCAACGCCGATGCGTGGTGAACGTCCTGCCATCGTGGGAGATCCAGCAAGTCCTTACTCGAACGTGAG
>JBDNFT010000443.1:0-2405 GCA_041689695.1 Planctomycetaceae bacterium
TGGTGCATCATTGAAGGAACTGGCGTCACAGATGAGCGCCGATCCTGTGTCAGACTTGTTGTCACCACTGTGGACCGCGTCAGAGAATCATACGATCGGTATCGCTCTTGGTGATGCAGTAACGCTGGTTCTGACCTCAACTTCCCATGACGAAAAGTCTGCAAAACAGGTGGAAGGAACACTTAGCTCTGGTATTGCGATGCTGACACGGTTGATCGCGATGCTGAAGGTATTCAATGAATCTCCAGAGCAGACCAATGCGGTTGAGGCATTAGAAGGCATGCTTGGCGATCATGAATTGAATCGCAAAGGGAATGTCGTAAGCCTAATGCTCACCGGCGATGCTGCACGCCAGAGTTCTGTTTTTTTTGCCATACTGGCTCCGGTAATTGGTCGTTCACGAGTCGATGTTCAACGCGTTCGACAGAGATACAACATGCAGCAAATTATGCTCGCTCTGCACAATTACCATGCTGTCCATAAGTATTTTCCGCCTGCTGTTCTGATTGACGAAGAATCAGGCATTCCACGAAGTTGGCGAGTTGAAATCCTGCCATTTATCCACGCCGCGCTGCTCTATGAAGAGTATCGAAAGAATGAACCGTGGGACAGCGAAGCCAATCAGAAAGTGCTTGCTCAGATGCCGTCCATTTTTCGTTGTCCAGCCGATCCTGATGATTCGACGAATTCGTCCATCTTTGCCGTCTACGGAAAAGGTTTGTTTTTCGAATTGGACAACAACGAGAGAATCGGGCTGCGGAACATTATTGATGGCACAGGAAATACGATCGCCATTGTGGAAGCAAATCGTAACATTTCGTGGACCAAACCAGAGGATATTCTGATCGATATTGACGCTGATGAGTTCCCGGAGTTTGGATGCTATGCTGACGCCTTTACCGTCGGGCTCTGCGACGGCAGAGTTAAGCTGATAAAGAAGACAATCGACCATTCGATTCTGAAGAAGCTATTCACCAGAGCTGGCGGTGAACTGATCGATGAATTCTGATGCGGCATGTCAACTATCAGCAGCGTCGCGCAGGATGCTTGAATTGCAGCGAATGGAATCTGCAATTGCTGAGAAACTTTTGGAATAACGGAATCGCAAAATCCGGATCCCACTAAAATCGTCGAGAGCAATCAAAATTTCAGCAACTGGTCCATTCGAAAATCATGCAGCGGTTGCGGCAACTCCAACTTGAGCTAGCTTGCTGTGTTCGGGGCCATCCGGGAAAAATTGATGTGGGTAGTTGTCAAACGTTGTTTCCTCCGGGATGAACCTGGAGGCGAAAATGCGGCATCGTGGACTCAATTATTTCATGAATGACATTTACCGGCGGCTAGCGCCTTGCCGCTCACTGCGAGCGTCATTGGGGCTCAATTTGGTGAGTAATGACAAGGCTTGCTGGTCTCGCTACGATCCACGGGATTGAATGTCACTTTCTCCCATCGGATCATGTTATGCTGATATTGCCCATTCTGTTTGCCATCTGTGTTGCGCAGACGCTGATCATTTCTGACGCAGTCGAGACGGAATTTGAAGTCCGTGAAAAAATTGTGTACTCGACAGTTGCGGATCGCGAATTGTTACTGGATGCCTTTATACCGAAAGGTGATGGACTGCGTCCGGCGGTGCTGGTCGTGCACGGTGGAGCGTGGCGGTCTGGCGATCGAAAGCAGCTTCGCGGATATGCCAATTCTTTGGCGAAACGCGGCCTTGTTTGTTTTGCCATTGATTATCGCCTGGCTCCCAAAGACAAATTTCCAGCGCAGATCGAAGACTGCCGTGAAGCAGTCAAATGGATTCGGTCCCATGCGGCGGATTACCAGGTCGATCCCAATAAACTTGGAGCTATTGGTTATTCGGCGGGTGGCCATCTGGTTTGCCTGCTGGCGACCACAGGCGAAGCTCCGAGTGACCAGAACGGAAACGTGGATACTCGCCTGCAGGCTGTGGCTGCTGGCGGGGCACCGACGGATTTCCGCAAGTTTGAAGACAATGGTAAATGGGCCGAGTACTGGATGGGTGGAGACCTGACGACTCAGCCTGATCGTTTTCGTGATGCGTCTGCGACAGTGTTTGTCGATAAGAATGATCCGCCTGTCTTCTTCTACAACGGCACCGATGACGAGCTCGTATCGATCGAGTGGTCGAAATCCTGTTATGAAGCGCTGAAGGCCAATGGTGTTAAAACGGAAATGCATGAGATTGAAGGGGCAGGGCATCTGACAGCCGCCATGAATCCTGCGGCTTTGGAAAAGGCGTACTCGTTTCTGCAGTTGGAGTTGCAGGTGACCGCGCCGACGGCGGTCAAGGCAAAGTCACAAGAGCAGTAGTGCTGCACTCGGATAAAGAAACAGTCCCCAAAAGTACGTCAGGCTTTCCAGCCTGACATGAAGCAAAA
>JBDNFT010000444.1:0-2449 GCA_041689695.1 Planctomycetaceae bacterium
ACACCGTACTGATGAAACGTTTTCAAATCGGCTTGAAGCCCAGCCCCTCCAGACGGATCGAAACCCGCGATTGTCAAAGCGATCGGTATCATGGTGCGCTCTCCAGCGGGGCCGAGAAGAAATCTAATTCGCATTGCATCGCGTAACGATAGGCGTCATGAACTGCTGGACTGTTCGATGCGATTTCGTCCAGCAGCGATTCGAGCCGCGCACAGAGCAGCCCGAAATCGTCCCCGGCAACCCGCAGAAGGAAATCAGTGTAAGCCGTGGTTGCCGTGTAAGGTTCGACGTCATCAAGGTCGATGCCAAGCGTCGCAGAGTAGCTTCCGTGCAATTTGAGTTCGTCCAAGACACCGGTCATCCGATTGTGGAAGACACCTGCCCGTTCGAAATCATCACACTTCGCGGCCGCCAACGCGTACGCTTTCAAAAATGCACTCAAAAAGAACGCGTCCTGTGCGACATATCGCCGGAACACGTCGCGGTCCAGCGTGCCATCGGCCAGCCCACGCACAAACGGATATTCGCGGAGACGTTGGGTCATGTCTCCGCTCTGTTGCCAAAGGGATGCGTGTAACATCTATTTATCCTTCCCATGTCATGCACCAGAATTCTCGCTCGTGTCGCAAGACTTTGTTGAACTGCCGCTGCTGGATTTCATCCGGATCGGGGTCGCAAATGCCGAGTAGCTCGGCCACGTAGTCGACAAACAGCGAATTTGACCAGCGTTCGATGGATTCGGCATACGGCTCTGACGTTTCTAGTGCACTTGGCAGGTTACCATCGCGAATGGCCGACAGAAATTCTCCGCTGGTGGCCTTTGGCCACAATTCCCCCGCCCCAAGCACAAGCGGAGACTGTTCAATCATCTGTAGATTCATGTTTGATTCCTCTCACCCAGCAAGTCGCGCATCAGCTTTTCGTCAAGCAACGTCCTAGCCAGTTTTTTTACTTGTCGCTCAATCATCCCGTGCCCATGAATTTCATCCGCCAATCTCAAACATCGCCCGCCCGACTGGCGACTGTGACATGACTGGCAAGTATTTTCGCCATGCGATTATTAAACTCGCCGCGAGCCAGAACTTCATCGCATCCAGCCGCTTGTGCGGCGGAGAGTTTCGCCTTGTGGACATGCGGCCCATAGGCAATGATGGCTTTCGGCGGGCAGGTGAGTTGCCGCAGTTGGGGAACGATCTCCCTCGGATCAAACCCTGGTGTACTCAAATCGAGCAGCACGAGTTGTGCCTGTTTTTGCGCTGCGTTGGCGAGCAACCGTCCGTGATCCGTAACGACCGCCAGATCAATCTCCAACGTCTGCGCGCATGCCGACACTCGTGATGAAAACATCAAATCTTTAGTGAGAAACAGGACGCTCATTTGAATTTCCGTTCGGGTTGGTGTTTGTCGATCCAATTCGCGCCAGCACAAGAGGGCAAGGTGGTGTTCTCAAGTGAGTGGTTAAAGGTTCGCATTTCGTTTCATGGCTCGATTTGATCCAGTGATCGCGACTCACGTGGACTCGTGCTGATCGTTTCGTAATCGGATAGCTGAGTTCAAAGATTCCCGCATGCCCGGTCCCGGCATTGTTCCAGCCGTGCGAACTTTCCTGAACGGGTTCGTTGGCCAATTCGTAGAGCCGAATGCTGAGATCAGGCTGAATACATTTGAGCATCGCGTCAAGAGTCGCGGACAAGATGCCGCTGCCGATAGCAATGACGTCGGGATTGTCGATGTGTGTTTACTTGAACGTCTATCCGTGAGTCTTGGGCTTATGCAATCGAGGTCGGACCACGCCGACAAGGTTGTTGTAGTCAGCGCGGTCTTGTTCGTGCCAAAGGGGAACTCCCATTTCGACTCGCTGGCGAAGTAGTTCAATCTTTTCTGGTGTGCCCGCAGCTAGGTCGCTTGGTACGAAAGCGTCACGATCCATCGGAACAAAGTTTTCGTCATGACCATCGCGATCGATTGCATCGAACACGTTCCGTACTATTGTCTGTCTTATCATCGAATGCTACTCGTTTCATTTGAACTGTCGCCATGCTCACGACGGTCCTCAATGGCACGTCATCGTTTCCTTCGCCAATTAACGCCTTCAAGCGTTTTCGTTGGCCTACGTCAAGCTTCATGAAGACTGGGAGACCGGGCAGGAGTTAAGGCGTGGTCGCGCCTACTTCTTTGGGGAAGCTGATTGCGAGCATACGCTCCACCGCGCGCCGTGCGGCCTGGACGATTTTCTCATCCACTTCCACATGCGGCGAAAGAGTCTCCAGTGCGTTGAGTATCTTCGGCAGCGTAATACGCTGCATGTGCGGGCACATCACGACTATCGGCGCATCGTCTTTATCCAGCGCCGCCGCGTATTGCGCGAGTTGCAGCGAGTCACCCACCTTGTCCGCCACGCCGTAGGCGATTTCCGGCAACTGGTAATTGTGCGCGAGGATGAGCGCTC
>JBDNFT010000445.1:0-6471 GCA_041689695.1 Planctomycetaceae bacterium
CCTGAAACAGGTTGCGTGTTTCGACCACGATCGGTTGTTCGAGCCGAGCTTTGTCGAACACCGTGTAGATGCGTCCGCCCGATGTGGTTCTATCAAACGGATTCGTCGGATAGTCGGAGAGATACATCTTTCCGTCGTAGCCGAAGTCAACGTCACTGGCCATGATCGGCTTGCAGAAATCGTGATGGTCGATGACCGTGAAACCCGCTCCCTGAGACTCCACCGCGAACGATTCGACACCACCGTTGCCAGTGAAGTTGCAATAGAAAAAATGATTACGATATCTCGACGGCAGGCTTGTGCCGGACGAAAACACAAACCCCGACGGCCCCGCGCCGATCTTTCCGACGGGCGGCACAACATACGCAGGCTGCAAATCATGCTGCAGATGCCAGATTGCTTCCGCGTGCCAGGGGCCAGTGAGATAGGGTTCTGGAATGTGTTGCTACGCCATGTTCCAGCCACTGTCACCGCCGGGCACAATATACACCAGCCGTGAATCGTCGCCCTTGTCGCAGTTGTTGTCGTCGGCGAACAAGTTGCCGTACTGATCAATCGCAAGTTCCTGCGGATTTCGCAGTCCCTGATGAATTCGATCCAATTCCGTCCCGTCGGGATTGCAGCGATAGACCGCGCCGCGTCTGGGGTTGGAAATCGTCATCCCTTCTTTGGTGACGACATGGCCGCCTCGATCACCGACTGAAAAATAGAGCTTGCCATCGACGCCCCAGACAAGCCCGTGCAGGTCATGCCCATAGAACCCCGCATTGACACCGAAACCTTCGAGCAGTGCAGTTTTTTCATCGGCCCGACCATCGTTGTCCTTATCGCTCAGCAACCACAAGTTGGGAATGCAGGTGAACCAAACCTTGCCGTCCCTCGCGATGAGTCCTGAACCAAGCCCATCGAGCGGACCATCGAAGCCATCGGCGAACACGGTCGACTGATCCGCCTTGCCGTCGCCATTACTGTCAACAAGCTGGCGGACGATGTCAGATGTTTGCGTGAACCAGGCACTACCTTTGTCGAACTTGTCAGCCCACTTCGTCTGCATCGCCAGCCGATCCGCCAGCGTGATGACCTGCAAGTCATCGTCGAGCATAAAGTTGTGCGAGCGGTTCTCGGGAGTCCCTTCAAGAAACCGATGTTCCTCAGCGACATAGACACGGCCGTGTTCGTCGAGGCAGAATGCGATCGGATTTGTGAGCATTGGATCAGCCGCGAACAGTTCGGCAGTGAATCCTTCCGGCAAACGAAATGCAGCCATCGCCGCGGTTGCAGCCTGAGTGCCATCGAGTTTCGAGTCCCCGGCCAGCAACCTTGTCGCCAACAGCATGGTCAGGCATGAGACCCCAAAAACGTGCGGGTTGAATGCCCATGCTCGGCGACTGGCGATGACGATCAAGAAGCAGGATCGAACGACGGACGTCATTGACGGTCTCTCAAACAGTGAGGCGGGAGATTTGGAGGTCGCCTGGAAATCCGTGTTGAGTTTCCGGCATGTTCCGGAAGAGTATAGCTAAAGTCGTCGCGGCACGTCACATCGCGGAAGTCGTGACAACAACAGTCCTTCAAAAAATTCGACGCAGGGCGGACTCGCTATCACTACGCGCCGATCTCAGATTACACTCGTCTTGATAATCCCATATGGCAGCTTCTATATCGTCAATCGCCAACAGCCAATTTCCGGGAGTGGTCGATGACTTTAGAACTGCAAACAACACCATCAGAAATGGCTAAGCCCAGGACTAATTTGCTACGAAAGTGTCGTGGCATTCTCGTGGTCATGGTCGTGGTCATCGTGGGCGTCTTTGTTTATCTCGCAATCTTCCCGACACCACAGGCTCGCGCCTTACAGAGAATTCACGAACTGGGTGGTTACGCAGGCGGTATCGACGACAGACCGATAGATCCGTTCAAATTGGCTGGTCTCCCATGGCCCACATTTTTACCAAGACTTCCGCTAATGAAGGGGGATGTCACCATGTTCGTGGTCGAAGGGAAGGCCGTCACGGACAGGGACGTCGAAATATTTTGTGAAGCCTTTCCGCTCACAGTGGAGGCATGGCTTGTCTCAACACCGGTTTCGTCTGAGGGGCTCCAGCCATTGGCAACGCTGCCCAGATTATGTCGCTTGCGGTTGTATCACACTCAGGCAGACGATCGGTTTCTGGCCTCTCTAAGTTCTCCGTACCTTCAGGTTCTGGAACTGGTTGGCGCTCAAGTCACTGACGAAGGAGTGGGCCGATTTGTCAGTTCGCGATCCGGAATATCCCAATTGAATCTGAGCAGTACAGTGGTCACAGATCAGACTTGCGTCGAACTGGCGAAACTGAAGGAAATCTACCTTGTGGATCTGACATTCACACGAGTGACTGCCGATGGAGTTACACTGTTGCAGACTGCTCACCCCCACTGCAAAATCATTTGGGACGAGCCGCTGCCGGTAAACAACTCAGAGTAGAACGACAAAAAGGCCGAACAGTATAGGGTCCTTTGCCCGCATGGCTCAAGTGTTCGGTGGATTTTCGATGCGGCGCGGGTGCAGTCGCGTTTGATTGTGAGCCGATGATTGGGGGGCACACACGGCTCGGCAGGAGCCTCGCCCTGCCGAGAATCTACTTTCTATTCGCTCCCACCGAAATCCGAGTCTGCACCCTGCGGCGCATTTTTACTTCCACTGTTATGCTCATACGCTGGAATAGTGTACTCTGACGACTAGCGGCGACATTGTCGAAATAGTCTGAGGTCTCAAGTCAAACACATACGTGCGCGAACTCAATCGCCAGGCTGACTATCGCCGTTCTGCAAGCTACCCACGATTCACTATCACTTTTGATCGAAGCCCTATCCCAAGGCCACTTTCATGCAGCACATCCCCGCCCTGCCTTTGATATACGAATTCAGCCGAAACGTCGAACCACGCTGTCGCATTGTGTCCGGCGAGACGATTCGAGTGGAGTCGGAAGACGCTTTGTCGGGCCAGATTCGCCGACCTGGTGATCGTCGCGACAAGACAACAATGCCGTTCAGCAATCCGGTGGCTGGTCCCATTATTGTGGATGGGGCGGAACCCGGCGATGAGTTGGCAGTCACAATAGAACAGATTGAGTCGCGGGACGGCCAGTGTGCGACCTACACCGGTGCTCCGAAACAACTTGCCGAATGGCTGGGTAGCGATGTCCCGCACGGGGCACATGTCTGTCCGATTCGCGACGGTCAGATCTTGTGGAAGGACAACATCTCCATTCCCTGGCAGCCGATGCTGGGCTGTATCGGGACTGCTCCCGACTGGGGTGTTCCAACCACCGGACCCGCTGGCCCGCACGGCGGCAATCTGGATCTGGTCGAAGTCTGCCCTGGGAGCACAATCTTTCTGCCCGTGAAAGTGCCGGGAGGATATCTGTACCTTGGAGACGCCCATGCGGCCATGGGTCATGGTGAGTTGTCGGCGACCGGCTTGGAGATGGCGGCGTATTCGACCGTGACCGTCAGAAGGATTCCTCAGTCCTGCCTCACGGGACTCAGGATCGCGAATCCGGAATTTCTGATGTGCATCGCTACTCACGGAACGCTGGAACGGGCCATCGCTGAGGCGTACTCGCGACTGATTCTCTGGATGGAGGCCGATTATGCGTGGAACCGCTGGGATGCGTACGACATGCTGACTCATGTGGGTCGATTGTCGATTGGCTACTACGGCAGCGGGACGGTGGGAGCAAAGATCGAACGGCGATTCGTCGAGCGAAACAGTCGCTGAAATTCTTACTGTTTGCCCAGCCTGGCGCTGGCTCTCCGTTCATGCCGTAACTAATAATACTTGAATTCTTGTTGTCCCACGAAGGATCTTAAGCCGCAGTTTGTAAAGGTTGTTCTCGTGCATCGACTTCGTCCTTTCCAGGGTTCGGCCTCGTTGATGGCAAATTGCAAAGTAGCCGTCACGCTCCGCCGTGACGAGCCTCGAACTGGGAAACTGAATGGAGCCCCCGCCCTGACTGTCCTTCAGCCCATGCAGGGGCAGATGGTGGAGCTCTGTCCTGTTTGATGAATGTCGATTGACAAATGCTCATCACGGCGGAGCGTGATGGCTACATTGGGTTGCGGGCGAATGCCGCGTTGGGTCTTCCGATTTTTCAGGAGCACTTATGTTGTTTGATACACACACGAACCTGATGTGGTACCCGGAACATCTTTCCGATGAATTTGTGGAGTTTGGATGGGAGGCCAAGCGAGCCAAAATGAAGCTCTCGCCGGATGTCTATTTCGCGGGGAGCGACAGTCGGCAGTCCAACGCATTTGATTCTCGCCCGGACCAACTTCTGACGGCCACTGCCGACGCAGACAAGGTGATAGTGTTTGGCATTAAAGCACCGTTCTGCGGCATCAACGCCGACCAGGAACTGATCGCGGGGTTCGTCAAAGAACACTCAGACCGGTTCATCGGCTGGTGCTCGGTCGATCCTAACGATGCCGACTGCGTTGATCAACTGGAGCACTATGTCAGTAATCTCGGACTGCGCGGATTGAAGTGTTCGCCGATCTATCAGAACTGGGATCCGCAGGACCCGAAACACCTACCGCTGTTCAGGAAAGCCGAGTCGCTGGGCATCCCGGTCAACATTCATCAAGGGACATCGTTCGTCCGCCCAGGACCGCTCAAGTACGCAAATCCGATTCAACTGGAGGATATTGCTTTGGCGTGTCCGAATCTCAGGATCGTCATCGCCCACATGGGACACCCCTGGGAAACCGAATGCGTCGTGTTGATCCGCAAGCACCCGAACCTGTACGCGAACATTTCTGCGTTGCACTACCGTCCGCTGCGACATTACCAGGCGTTCATGACGGCCATGGAATACGGCGTGGAACATAAACTCATTTTCGGTTCCGATTTCCCTTCGGCCACTCCGGCCCAGGTGATCGCCGGTCAGCACAAAGTGAACGACATTATCCGCGGGACAAATTTTCCGAAGATCCCTGACGAAATGATCCACAACATCATCTACGAGAACTGGAAACGGTTCCTGCCGGAGTATGAATAAAGGGGGTGCCTCTGACATGATTTCGAGTGACCGCTCGGATACCATGAGACGATCAGTCATAGTCAATCCGCTTTGATCAAACAGAAAGCGATTGGAGCTTTGCCGCAGCTGGACATTGGAGTTGAGGACATCGCTCAAGACGCCAGCCCGCTGGCCACCCACCCGGCCCGGAAAATCAATGCACAGTGAGTTCGTCTTTAACTATTCCTGATCAGCAAAGATTCTCTGCCAATCGAGTTTCATGTCGTTGATTGGCTTGCAGTCCGTTACCGTAGGGCACCTGTCCGAACATGATCAGTGGTAGCGCCAAAAACCAACCAGAATAGAGTCGCAGCAGAATACCAGTCAGCACAAAAACCAGAGTCACACCCAGGCCGACTGCAACTTTGAAGTCTGCCGCGACCAGGGTAAGCCAGGATGCAGTCAGGCTGCCCGCCACGCTACGCACAAATTGAGTCGGGAACATCCTCAGATCCTGTCTCGATGACCGTTGCGAATGAAGTTGGAAAATTGACTGCGGGGGGAGAGGAGACAATCGCAAGACCGTAGACAACCTCATTCCTGACCGGGCGAAGTGTATGCTGACGGCGAGTTTTGCAATGTCGCACGCAGATGGCCATCGTGTTGCGAAAGCATGCGGCGAGCATCATCGGGAGTGACGCTGGCCAGTGCTGCGACAATCGCCGTCTTGACTTCGCCGTGGCATTGATTCAGTAGCTCAGCAGCTTGAGGTTGTTGCAAGCCACTGATTTCCGCCACGATCCTGATAGACCGATCTATAAGCTTCTCGTTGGTCGGACGCAAATCCACCATCAGGTTTCCGTATGTTTTGCCGATGCGAACCATCGCACCTGTCGTCAGCATGTTGAGCACAAGTTTTGTCGCGGTGCCAGCCTTCAATCGAGTTGATCCGGTGATCACTTCGGGCCCGACAATGGGTGCGATCATCAGCTCCGCAATTCTCGCGATCGCTGAGTTGTGATTGCAGGCAAAACCAATCGTGAAAGCTCCGACCGTTTTTGCATACTTCAGCGCCCCAATCGCATACGGCGTTCTTCCGCTGGTCGCGATTCCCATCACAACATCGCGATCAGACAGCCGCAATTGCTGAAGCTCGGCGACCGCCGCCTGTGAATCATCTTCCGCTCCTTCAATGGCGCGAGTCAGCGCGTCGCGACCGCCGGCAATGAGTCCGACAACCATTTCCGGCGGCGTACTGAATGTTGGTGGACATTCACTCGCGTCCAGGACTCCCAGCCGCCCTGACGTGCCGGCACCAATATAAATCAATCGTCCACCGCGTAAAAATCGTTCGGCAACGATGTCGATCGCTCTTGCAATGGCGAGTTCTTCGCGAGCCACCGCGCTGATCACATGCTGGTCTTCGGCATTCATCAAGCGTACGATTTGCAGTGGCGAAAGACTATCG
>JBDNFT010000446.1:0-2481 GCA_041689695.1 Planctomycetaceae bacterium
AGTCTGCCCGCTCCAGAATTGTATGGACCGTGTCGCCCAGTCGTGCCGTCGAAACTCCAAAGGATGAAGTCACGTTCAGTGTTGACATACCACCAATTGAACTCTTGGCAATTGCAAGACGCAATCGTTCCGCGCGGCGGACGGCAGAATCCAGATCGGTGTCCGGACACAGGATCACGAACTCTTCGCCGCCATATCGCCCGATGACTTCCGACGAATAAGTTTCATTCTGCAATATGCGCGTCAGATCGACCAGTACCTGATCGCCGACTTTGTGACCGTATGTATCGTTGATGCGTTTAAACTTATCGACATCCAGAAAGATTGTACTAAGGTGACGAGTCCCTTCCTGAGCGTGGAAGTCTTCGATCATGTGACGAAGCTGTGTCTCCAAATGTCCTCGGTTGGCGACACCAGTCAACGCGTCACGTGTTGCGGCAAGTTTCAGTTCCACGTATTCGCGGCTTTGTCGACGCACGCCACTCTTGCTGCGAAGTAGCTGAACAGCACCAAGGACATGGCCTGCCTGATCGACGATCGGCATTGAATAGACATCAACCTTCAAATGTCGCGATTCGCTGACTCGACACAAACGCGTGGCAAACAGCGAGCGACCGCTCTGCAACACCTGGCCAAGCATGGTTGATTCACGAGTTTCCGGAGCCGGTTGATCATCCGTGAGTGATTGAAGCTGGACATCCACTGGCTGCCATGTTCGTCCCAGAACGCTTTGGAGCGGCAGACCAGTAATGCCAGGCATCCCGTCGCTCCAGATACAATAGTTTTGATTAGAATCAACAAGATAGTAGCCATCGTAGAGCTGCTGAAATTGATACAGCACATTGATGAATTGCGCGATCAGCACCATTTCATTGCGTTGCTGTTGGCTGATCTCTGCTGTATGACTTTGTTGCAGGAGTGCGTCGCCGTAACGGAACAGCGTATCCCCTTCGCGTTCAAACCAGCGATTCAGAGTGCGAATCACATTCCCGTCGTACCGACTGCCGGACTGCTCTTCAAGGATGTTCATGATTTCCTTATGTGTCATCCCTCGCCGATAGGCTTTAGGTGTACTCATCGAATCATAGGCATCGGAAACAGCCAGAATACGCGATCCCAGCGAAATACCTGGCTGCGGTCCGCTTTCACCATCCATGATTCCAGCGCTGTCGAAGTCCTCGTGCAGCATGGTCAGCATTGAAACAACCGATGGGTCCGCATGCATGGCCTGCAGCAGGTTGACGCCTGCATGATGATGCATCAGGACAAAATCATGTTCTTCACTGCTAAGCTTTCCGGGTTTTCGCAGAATATGTTCAGGGACGCCGAGCTTTCCAACCTCGTGCAGAAGTGATGCGACTTCAATGGTTCTGCGTTGTTCGTCATCCCATCCCAGAAGTTTTGCAACACCACTGGAGATGGCTGCGATTCGTTGAGCGTGCGTCAGTGCCGCCGGATCCTGCAGCTTCATGCATCGGAAAAAAAGCGTCATCAAATCACGTGGCATGATTTGTCGTTCAGAGCCTGATGTCTTCTGTCTTCTAGCGCTTTCAGATAACGCCAATAGCCGAGTCAGAACACCGCTGGTGTCTGTCGGTATTGCTGGCGTCAGGCTGTCAATAGACAAGCCTGAACTGCGAAGAGTGGAAGATAGAGTGGACACAGTGAGCGGCAATCGTTGTTGCTTCAGCGATCGACCATGATCAGAGATTATCTACATCAGGTCAGAAACAGTCGCACTAAGCAATATGTTGAAAATTCGCGACACCACATGGCATCGCGAACTCAACCGTATGTCACTACAGTGTGTTTGCAGCGACGTTTCTGGAAAACAACGATTCGCAGAGGCTGACATAATAGATTAATCTGTCAAAACCGGTGCAACTACGCGCAGCAATCTATTGTCATTGACAGCACAACTGGCAGAACTCTCGTATTCGTTCCTGGCTAAAGGATGCCATAGCGCTGCAATGTCGTCTTCAGCGTTGCCTGTTGCGAATCTGTGAGTGGTGTCAGCGGCAGTCGAACCTCACCGCAATCCATTCCGATCAGCTTCATCGCAGCCTTGACCGGAATTGGATTCGTCGACAAACCCAGCATGTCCCGGCAAAGCGGGAAAAGCTTGTAATGCAGTTTCTGAGCCTTCGTAACATCGCCTGATCTGAAGGCGGTTACCATGGCTCTGACGTCCTTCGGGACGATGTTGCCAGCGACTGAAACAACTCCGCTGGCTCCCAATGCCATCAATGGCAAAGTTAGGCTGTCGTCACCGGAGAGCAACGTCAGGTCTGAAGCCGCCAAAACCTGCGACGCCTGATCCATCGACCCGGTCGATTCCTTAATGGCCACGACGCTGGGGCAAGCATCGGCAACGCGGCAAATTGTTTCGGGCTCCATGTTTTTTGCCGTTCGGCCGGAAATGTTATACAGCACGATCGGCAGATCAACGTGTTCCGAAATTGCTCGGTAATGCTGAAAGAA
>JBDNFT010000447.1:0-2823 GCA_041689695.1 Planctomycetaceae bacterium
ATTGACGGCGAATTCGAAAGTCTTGACGACTTTCGCTACAAGTGAAACCAAGGGAGCTTGCTCATGCTACAATAATTGTAGGCCGGAATAAATATCCATCCTCAAGAATTTGCTCCGCTACTTCGCCGTCATCCACGGCAAAGGCGCTCCAGCTGGAGGAAGTCGGACGATATCTACACCAGTGACTTCTTTGTGTCCTTTAATTTTCTGAATGGATTCAGCAGATGGTTCGCTATCCAGGTTCAAAACGGCCACGGAATCTCCACCGGGGCGATCTTGTCTGCGGCCAAGTGCCATCTGAGCGATATTGATGTTGTGTTCGCCGAAGACCGTGCCAATAAATCCGATCAGGCCGGGCACGTCACGATGCCGGTAGATCAACAGCAGTCCATCGAGGTATGCTTCGAAGTGGTATTCATTCAACCGGACAAGTCGCAGGAATTGATTCCCAAAAATTGTGCCGGATGCTTCGAATCGTCCCTGATCTGTTGTCAGAACAACAGACACCATTGATGCGAAATTTTCACAATCGCCGCTGGCTGATTCAGTCACATGAATTCCGCGAGACTGAGCTACAGAAGTTGCGTTGATGATATTCACACTTTCGTTTAATGCTGCCTCAAGCAAACCGGCAGTCATGGCGTTCGTCAGCAATCGAGTTTTCCTGCTAGCCGCTTCACCGCGATAAATGATTTCCGCACTTTTCAGATTTTGCCCTTTGATCATTTGAGCGGACAACAGCCCCAACCGATAGCTGAGATTCAGATAATTCTTCAGTTCGCCCATCTCAGATGCAGAGACAGGTGCCATGTTGACGGCACAACGAATTTCGTTGCGTTTTAAATAGGCGACGACGAGTTCTGCTGCCTCAATGGCAACCATTTCCTGAGCTTCTTCCGTGGATGCTCCAAGATGCGGCGTGGCCAACACCTGCGGAAGATCAACAAGACGTCGGTCCTTTGGTGGTTCCTCAACGAATACGTCCAATGCCGCACCAGCGACGTGCCCGGATTCGATTGCATCGGCAAGGTCTTTTTCATCCACAATGCCGCCACGTGCACAATTGATGATACGGACGCCTTTCTTCATCTTCGCAATGCGGGCTGCATTGATAATGCTGCGAGTCTCTGGCGTCAGTGGTGTGTGAACAGTCAGATAGTCGCACTTCCCGACAATGTCATCGACATCGCGATACAGTTCGATGCCATACTCTTTCGCTTTTTCTTCCGAAAAGAACGGGTCATATCCGACGACGTTCATTTCAAAGGCCAATGCACGCTGAGCAACACTGAGACCAATACGGCCAAGGCCCACAACTGCCAAAGTTTTTCCAGCAAGCTGAGTCCCTTGGAATGACTTTCGATCCCATTTACCTGACTTCATGCTCGCATACGCCGGTCCGATATTGCGAGACAAAGCCAGCATCATGGCGAATGTGTGTTCCGCCGTGCTGATTGTATTTCCGGTCGGCGTGTTCATCACCAGCACGCCAGCACGTGTCGCAGCTTCCAGATTGATGTTGTCCACGCCGACACCCGCTCGAGCGATGCATTTCAGGCGTTCCTGACCATCCAATAGCTCTGCTGTCAGCGTCGTGCCGCTGCGAATAATAATGCCGTCGGCGGATTTCAATTCTTCACGCACCTGCTCGGGAGTCAGTCCGCTCTTGACGACGACTTCGATGCCTTCGGTTTGTTCCAGAATTTTCAGTCCAGCCTTGGACAGGCTATCAGTGATCAGCACTCGGTACACGATTTAGGCACTTTGCTCTTGAGGCAGAGAAATTAAAGAAGCATCCTTCGTGTATGATGGTTTGAAGAATGCCTTCGCTGAAGCAGGTTTTAGGCGGAAGCGAGTCTAATCACAAGACGCCGTTTACAACGATTGCGTTCGCTCTGTGTTTTCAGCGGTCTCAGTTTCGGGGATGGTCCGGAGCGGTACAACGTCGTATGCCTCCGAACCCGTATCTCAATCGGCTTCTTTTTCGGCTAGAAGCCTCGGAGTTCGATGTCGTTCGAATTCAGCCTGCGGCTTTTCATGCGCGGTCGCCACTGGAAATTGAATCAAGTTCCCATCCGGCGTTGCCGTCCTTTTTGAACTCTTGAGATCCGATTTCGACAGTGATGAGAAATTGCCTTATTAAAAGACATGTCTGCTTATATAGCGAGCACGTATCAAGATTCCCTATTTTGCAATCATCAGAATACTGGCCTTTAGATTTACATAAGACCAACGCTCAAATAGGTTTGCATTTTTCTGATGACTTCCGAATCGGTACAGAGGAACACCGTTTGCAATCATGCTTCATTGGGTAACTTGGTTGCATTACACAAGGTGCATATGGCGGGCGTTTGGGTGTACGGCGAATTTCTGATGACTTTTACGCTGTTTCGCCTCCCCAGTTAGTTTGATTTCTAATTCTGGCTGAGTTAAGTGCCTTCGATTTTTGGCAATTCAGCTCCAGATGACGCGGCAGTAGCTGGATTGCAGTGTCCTGCAAAGCCATCGGCGTCTGGCAAAGCGGTTTCAATCTTGGATTCTACAGTATCGAGGAGTATGGCAATGATTGGTAGTTTGTTGACCCGATTGCGGCCAGCCGCATTTATGGTCACGATGGGGATCGTTTTCTTCATCAGTTCGAATTCTGGTGCGTTTGGCCAAGAGGATACGCTTCCGGCATCAACCACCGCAGTTGATACACTGTCCAGCCCTGAAACGACGCCCGACGTTGTCCTGGAGGCTGTTGCAGTTTCTGAAAGTGTTGCGGCACCGGAGTACTATGAGAAGAAAGAAATTGACTATACAATCAACACCCTGATTATG
>JBDNFT010000448.1:0-5552 GCA_041689695.1 Planctomycetaceae bacterium
CGCCGCTTACGTCAAAAATCATCCGGTCACACCAGAAGATTTCAGCGCGACGGTGTTACATGCCATGGGGATTGATCCGGCAACACGACTGAGTCCCGATGGTTTCACTCTGCCCGCAAGCACGGGACAGGTGGTGATGGATCTGTTCTGAAAGAGGTCTCATGACGAGCCGTGCAGAATAAGAAAGGGTCGGTAAGGGCTCAGTCTTTGGTCCTCTGTGCAAAAGAAAAATACTTGGAACGTATTGCGGATTGTGAACGAAATGGTTCGCTTTCTGGCACTTTTCTGTTTTCTCACTCGTTGCGCTGTCCTTGGACCATCGTCTTATGATGCATTTAGTCAGAACGGCTGTTGCCCTGCGATGCGATTCGCATGAATCTGCCCGTTTCAGCCAATTCTCGCGCGACATACTCTACGAGGTTTCGGCGTCCGTCCTTTCCAGGGTCTAAGTCGAGACCCTTTAGGAGGTCCAGCAGTTCGCTAGGCTCGACGTGTAGCCGTTCGAAATACTCGACCAATTCTTCGTGGGACATTTGGTAAAGCTGGTCAACTGGCCGATCAATCCGCCTTGCAGCAACGCGCACAATCTCATCGATAAGTTCGGAACGCTTCGGCTTGTTTGGAACCTCTAGCCCCAAGCCAGCCGCTAGTTCTTTTAGAAAGTCAACGGTGCAGGTCTTGCTTTTCTCTAGGCCCGCTTTTGCACCCTCGACACCTAGCCATCGCGCCAATACACGAGCATCCATCGGTCGTTCTAGACTGGACATTTTGCGAGGAACTCCTTAGTCACCGTCCGATATTGTTCGGACTGCTTTTCGGCATTTGCACCGTCAACGTCGTAAACGGAACATCTGTCACGGGCGGCCTGACGTAACCCATCGCCATCGGTGACGTCGGCGTGAAAGATGCCGCAGGATTGTTCCAAACGACGAGATGTTGCCACAGACGCCGATTGTTTTCACGTATGTTGTTCGAGGCAGGCATCTTCTCCACGGTCACTTGCGAGAGCCGCGGGTCAGCGGGCATCAAATCAATATGCTCACCAGTGGTGAGGATATCGATGTTCGGGGTCAAGTCCGAGCCGCTCTAAAGCTGCTGAAACTTTTCATATAGAGTTGTACCTGCCGTGCGATTGCCGTCGCGAAAATTCTCAATCAAATTCTGAAAGAAGCGACATGTCAACCCGCCTCGCTGGTAGTCAGTGTCCACGCAAAGAACACGCTGCTTGTGATAGCGCTGAAGGCCAATTGCGATGTGGTAGCAAGTCGTGGTCTTGCCAACGCCGCCTTTTTCACTGATGAATCCCACTCTTATCGCCATTGAAAGCCTCCTTTGTGTGCAAAACCGTACGGCCAGAGCGCATTTTAGTGTCAGTTACGGCCTTGGGAAGTCAAGACGCCCCAATGAAGAACTTTCAAGGTGTCAGTGCCGATCCATGCGATGTTGAGTCAAGGGAGCCGAAATTGGACGGTTTACTCTGTGAACCTCGTGCTCTCCGCGGTGAAACTTTTTTGCTCTGTTTTGTGCCGCATGTCTGACCAAACAATTCATATCTGCCTTCGAAAAGCGAATCCTCTGGCCTTGTGCTGTGTCTCGCATTCGGCGAGCTTCGTTGAACAGGAAGATCAAAGGCTCCATACATCTCGAGCGAATGGACACTTTCATGAATTCAACCCTCCCACAATCCCCGACATGCGCGCCAGTACGTTCCATCCGACTTTCGCGCTTGCTCAACCGCCGCACGGAGACAACAATCCAGCTCGCAACCTCCTTGCCTGCAAGTACGTTTCGTACACGTCTCGCACGGAGGTCTTTTTATGCGGGTGTCATTCTGGCACGTAAACTTGATGAAGAAATTCGAATTTTTCTGTACCGTCGATGAGCCAAGAAATAGCAATTCATCCCGAAGGGATTTCAGATATTCGCCGGTGGTCGAGCGAAGCGAATACCACCGGTTGTCCAGAAAATGTAGGCTCGCATCCTGAAGGGATTCCAGAATTGGCGTATCTGGCATCCCTTCAGGATGCAAATGCTGGCCGCCTTCGTGTCTGGTGGTGGCGCTTTGCTGTCGCTACGCTTACCACCGGCTAATATCTGAAACCACTCCACGGTAAACGCAATTTGTGTGAGATTCCGATGAAACGACCCTTCCTCCTGATTGTCTGCTTGTTGACTCTGCTATCAGACAGAGCGATCGCTGAGAAGGTCCCGAAGGCCGTTCAGGCAGGAGTGGATGACATCCTGAAGCGGCATTCAATGCCCGGCGGAGTTGCCGCTATCGTTGAGAACGGAAGAGTGTCGCTCATAGTGGCCTCAGGTCTGCGAAAGCAGGGAGACACAAAACCTTTCACTGTTAACGACAAGGTTCATATCGGTTCCTGCACCAAAGCCATGACGGCAACGCTGGTGGGAATGCTGATCGATGAAGGCAAGTTGAACTGGGACACAAAGATCACCGATGTCTTTCCCGAGTTTACCGAACAACTGCACGAAGACTATCGCTCCGTGACTATTTCACAACTGCTGTCGCACTACGGTGGTGTTCCAGCGAACGTTGTCTGGCGTAGTCTGGGCTCGGACGATCTTCCCCAGCAACAACGACTGACCATGATGCGTCAGGTGTTCTTTCAGAAACCAGATCATCCACCGGGGAAAACTTACCTCTACTCGAATGTTGGATTTGTCGCCGCTGGAGCAATGCTGGAAAAAGTCACGGGTGAGACATGGGAAGATCTGATTTCCACACGACTGTTCGAACCACTCGGGATAAAATCAGCAGGCTTCGGTCCACCCAGTATTGATGGCGCGATTGATCAGCCATGGGGCCATGTCATCAAAGATGGGCAGCAGTCTCCCACTCAGATTGACAATCCTCCAATCCTTGGACCGGCCGGGGCGGTGCACATGAACCTCGATGACTGGAGCCGCTTCGCCTCCCTGCATCTTGGAACTCTCAAGCAGAAGAAGACACTGCTAAAACAGGAAACGTTAGCTCATCTCCAGACGCCTCTGCATCAGTTCGATCGTCAGATTGTCCCGGAAGGGAGTCCCTATGGATTCGGCTGGATCAGCACTGAACGCCCGTGGGGAGCCGGCAAAGTATTGACTCACTCGGGCAGCAACAATACATGGTATGCCACGATCTGGCTGGCCCCCAATAAGAAAGCCGCCTTTATTGCGGTCGTCAACTCTGGCGCTCCTGATGCTGCAAAGGCGTGTGATGAAATGGCGGCAGGAATGATCAAACATTGGTCCGCAACACCACGACGCCGAAATCGGGAAATCGCCGTACTACAGGTTTCGACTCGCGTCGTTTGATCATAGCTGTCTTGGTGTCATAAAAAGAGCGCAAGTACGATGATTCGAAAGTTAACAGCCGCCATGTTTGAAGACTGGTTTCCGTCGCAGTCAAACATCCCGCGCTACTTTGTAGCCTATGGACTGTATCGATCAATGTTAGCCGCGCTGCGGGGAATTTTGCGGCATCCAGTTCTGTTACTGTACACGGTAATGAACTTCACCTTCATCGTCTGCAGCGTGACGATCTTCTTTCGGCCAAACTTTGGCCTCTTGCGATTTGTGTCAACTTTCCTTGCCCTGTCTACGCTTGCTGAATTCAGCGGCTCGGGAACTGTGGAGCGATACATAGGCTGGTGATTGAGGGTGGGATCGTTTCTGCTCCTTGGGCTGGCGTATCTTACGCCGCTCGCTCGGACTCCAGAAGTTGTGAACCCAGCCTTTTTTTGATGTTGTAACCAGGGATCTCGTTGATTTTTCTCAAGATGAACTGTCGGTACCTTTGACACTGCGCAACCCCATCATTTGGCGGCACCGGCGTGGCGGTTGGCTTTGGGGTCGCCTGCGGCGTGCATGAGTCCAGATTGGTGGTCGATGACGATCATGACAGGATGGGCGATCGGCGTATCAACGATTTCCAGCAGATGGCCTCGGTCCGATAGATTTTTGCGGACGGCCTCGGGAATTTCCTGGTGCACTTTCAATTCTCCTCGACCGACAAACGCGGCGTTGCGATCGGAATTGGGATTGAATGAATCCTGATGATGGTTCATATAAAATCGCGGTGCTGTGACAGCCTGCTGTGGTGACATGCCGAATTCGATGTGATTGAGCAGCACGTTGAGAGTTGTCTGATCCTGCAGATCGCCGCCCGCTACGCTGATGGCAATCACAGGAGCACCGTCCTTCAGAACCAGCGTCGGCGTGAGTGTGATTCGCGGTCGCTTGCCTGCCTCGACATGATTCGGATGACCGGGAGCCGTGTTCATGCTTCGCACGCGATTGCCGGTGTTGACTCCAGACGGCCCCGGCGTATTTGTCAACATATTGCAACTGGGAGTCGCGGCGATGACGTTGCCCCAACGATCGGCCACGACGCAGGTTGTTGTGTCCTGCTTTGGGATCTTCTCGGTCTCATTGCCCGGCACATCGTCAGTTCGCAGCGGCTGCATCTTGACGGGATCACCAGGACGACGGTCCATTGATGCATGTTGCAGATCGATCAAAGGACGACGGATGTTTGTATAACCGTCGGACAGAAGCTCAGTCATCGGCACGGACGAAAATCGTGGATCGGCGTAATATTCGTCTCGATCCGCATATCCCAGTTTCATGGCCTCTGTGAGGACATGAATATAATCAGCCGACAAATGCTGCATCGCATGGAGATCGAATCCTTCCAGTAATTGCAGGTTCTGACACAGCACAGGCCCTTGAGTCCATGGACCACATTTGCAGACGGTGTAGCCCCGGTATTCAATCGTGACCGGATCTTCAACAAGCGTCGTCTGAGCGGCCAGGTCTGGTTTCCGCAGAAATGCACCGGTCGCAATGTACCATGCTTCCAGTTCATCGGCGACGTCGCCTGTGTAAAAGCGATCTCGAGCGGCTGTGAGTTTGTCTTCACGAGTGCCAGACGCATTGCGTTCTGCATCGACGAGTTTTCGCAGTGTCACGGCAAGATTCGGATGCCATGTTGCTGTGCCTTTGTCGAGAAGTGCCAATGTCGGAGCGACGGCCTTTTCGAAAGAGATCGTGCCGTAAAGTTTCAGCAGTGTGACAACCAGATCAACGGCACCCGGCGTCGGCGCGGCTTTCATGCTGCCCGTGGCCGGAATACCATTTTTGTAGAACCATTCGATCGCTGCCGGATCTAATGGTGCGACACCAACACCACTGAGTGTCTTTACCTGTTTTGTGTTCGCATCAAAGACCAACACGGGGACTTCGCCACCGATCGCGAACGAACCGTAATCGGTAACCGCTAAAGCCAGGATTGTGGCTGCTGCGGCATCGGCAGCTCGTCCACCGGCGTCGAGAATTGAAACTCCCGCCGCGACAGAATCTGCATGACCGGCCGCGACGACGCCATTCTTTCCGGATGCATGCCAGGAGATGTCCTGTGCTGGCACAACGGGCTGCGAGATGAGCCACGAAACGATTGTCAAAAGAACAAAATTGGCGAGTTTCATTGCAGTTGTCCTTTGGTAAAACGTACTTTTAGTTCGCGTTTGGATTGGCATTGCACCTCCCTC
>JBDNFT010000449.1:0-4842 GCA_041689695.1 Planctomycetaceae bacterium
CTACTTTAATCACAAACGAAAAGAAAACAGCAATGTCCAAAATGATCAGGAAAAGATTACCCGTATCCGCTGCCCCTGAAGGCGACTGCTGCCTTGGAACCATCGAACAGGAGATCTATCGACACCTGAATTACACACTCGGCCATCACGATAGTCAGGTTGATCCTTATTATCTTTATCGCGCGCTGGCGATTGCTGTTCGAGATCGCTTGGTCGGGCCGTGGAAGAAGACACACGATAAAATTACTTTTTCTGGCCGCAAGCGATTTTACTATTTGTCGTTAGAGTTTCTTGTCGGGCGATCTTTGACAAACGCGGTTCTGAATCTGGAGTTGGAAGAAGACGTTCGCGACGCCCTGAAAAAATTTGGCATCAGTATGGAAGAGGCTGCTGAGATGGAGCAGGATGCCGGCCTTGGAAACGGTGGTCTGGGACGACTTGCAGCCTGTTTTCTGGATAGCTGCGCTAACCTGCAGTTGCCGGTCGTGGGGTATGGTATTCGATACGAATATGGCATGTTCAATCAGCATATTGAAAACGGTCGGCAGATTGAAGATCCTGATCACTGGCTTCGAGACGGCAATCCGTGGGAACTCGAACGTCCCGAAGATACGCGACGAATTCACTTCTATGGCCATTCCGATTATTTCGTGAACAGCAGCGGAAAGATTAACGCTCGCTGGGCAAACACCCAGGACATTTTGGCCGTGCCGTACGACATGCCGATACCGGGCCACAAGAACGGAGCAATCAACACGTTGCGTCTCTGGCGTTCTTCGGCGACTGATGAGTTCAATCTTGCCGAGTTCAACGCAGGCGGATATTCAGAGGCGGTCGCAGAGAAGAATCTTGCTGAGCAGATTTCGATGGTGCTTTATCCAAATGACGCCAGCGAAAATGGGAAGGAACTACGACTGAAGCAGCAGTACTTCCTTGTCTCCGCCAGCTTACAGGATGTGATGAGCGAATGGATTTCGGTATACGGAAATGATTTCAGTGAATTCGGAAACTTCAATTGTTTTCAGCTCAATGATACTCATCCTGCCTGTGCCGTTCCCGAACTGATGCGACTATTGATGGATGAACAGGGGTTCGAGTGGGATGATGCATGGAAGATCACAACCCAATGTTTGGCGTATACAAACCATACGTTATTGCCTGAGGCGCTGGAACGCTGGTCTGTATCGTTATTTAGTCGATTGTTGCCGCGGCTCATGGACATCATTCGAGAAATAGATCGACAGTTCAAAATCCAGCTCGCGAAGCTTTGGCCGGAAGACATTGCTATCAGAGAACGCATGTCTCTGATTGAAGGTGGCGATCATCCGCATGTTCGCATGGCCTATCTGGCGATTGTCGGCAGCTTTTCAGTGAACGGAGTTGCCGGGCTGCATACAACGTTGCTGAAATCCGGCCTGTTCGCAGACTTTTACAAGCTGTGGCCGGAAAAATTCAACAACAAGACCAATGGTGTGACTCAACGACGTTGGTTAAGTCACTGCAATCCCGGCCTGCGCGATCTGATAACAGAAACGATTGGCTGCGATTGGCAGGATGACATGTCCCGGATTTCACAACTTGCGTCCTATGCAGATGATGCCGCCTTTCGACAGCGTTGGCATGCAGTCAAGTTGGCAAACAAGCAGGCGTTGATTCAGTACGTCTATGAACGAACTGGTGTGAAATTCGACCAGAACTCGCTGTTTGATGTGCAGGTAAAACGTATTCACGAATACAAAAGGCAGTTACTCAATCTTCTGCATGTAATTCATCTTTATGACCGCATCCTGCGTGGCGACACCAGTGGAATGATTCCACGCTGTGTGCTGATTGGTGGAAAGGCGGCTCCGGGGTATCACGTTGCCAAGTTGATTGTGAAGCTGATCAATGACGTGGCAGTGGTTGTTAACTCTGATCCGAAAGCTCTTAAACTTCTGAAATTGGTCTTTCTGCCCAACTATCGAGTTTCAGCGATGGAAGTGATTTGTCCGGCTACTGAGCTTTCTGAACAGATTTCAACGGCTGGTAAAGAAGCATCTGGCACAGGCAACATGAAATTCATGATGAACGGTGCTCTGACGATTGGTACTCTGGATGGGGCGAATATCGAGATTCGAGAACAGGTGGGTGAAGAGAACTTCTTCCTGTTCGGCATGACCGCAGATGGTGTCGCTGAAAAACGACAGGGCTACGACCCCAACGCAATCATTGCTCAGGACGAAGATATCCAACGCGTTATGAACATGCTTGAAGGTGGACGCTTCAATCAATCGGAACCCGGTATTTTCAATCTGCTGACGTCTGGTTTGCGAAGTGGATACGATCCCTGGATGACGATCGCTGACTTCCGCAGTTACATTGACGTCCAGAAGGAAGTCAACGAGGCCTATAAGGATCAGACAAACTGGAATCGTATGAGCATCCTCAACACCGCATCGAGCGGCTGGTTCTCCAGCGACCGCACGATTCAGGAGTATGCAGACGAAATCTGGAAGGTGAAACCCGTGAATTAGAGAATCGCCTTTGTGTTATCAAGCACGGCGAGCGGAGCGACGTCAGTCGCCCGATCCAACAACGCCGCGTCGATCAGTCACGAACCCCCCACATCAAACCCGCCATGCGCTGAAATTAACCCGGAAGCCGCGCGAAGTGGCTTTGAATATCGGCGGCCGTGACGCCCTGCTCTCCCATTTCGAACGCCTGTTTGACCTGTGGATTCAGCAATACGATCAGGCCGTAGATAAACAGTCCAATCGCGGTTGGAAAACAATAGCAGCCAAAAATTCCAAGCAGCCCGGCGGACAGCGCGACAACGCCCAAGGTGCGGCCACGAAACTTCATTATTCGGATGCCGCCCCAGATTCCCAGGATGCCGGTGCTCAGCAGGACGACACCAATTCCTCCATAGGCGGCCAACATGATCCATTCCATTTGAGCCGGCATTTGTTGAGCGGGCATTCCGGGGCGCTGTGGAAAACCACCCTGAGCTTTTATCATCGCCGGCACCACCAGAGCCATCGCCCCCAGGCCCAGGCCAACGAGTGCGCTCAAGGATCCCTGGACAATCATCAGGATGCTCAACGCCATGACATGATGCACCATGCCTCGCTGAGATCCTGTGGGTGGCTGCGGCGAAGTGGTCTCGCTGAACGCATAGGGATTGTGAATATTCGTTCCGAACGGGTCCTGATCGTTGCTCGACATGCCTGGACTTTCTGGTCTTGAGTAGAAAACCGCAGTCTAGCGGCATGTTGATTTCGTCACAATTGTGAGCCGTGAGGCGAAGGTGTTGATTTAGTCTCATCTGAAATCTCTTCCGTTTAACCCGACTCGAAGAGGAGCCGGGGCACTCAATACCGCCTCTTCGAGTCGGGTTAAACGATTAATTCTGAACTGACAGAGTCCTGGACATTGGTTACCATGTCGAGTCTGTGTCAATGTCGGAAAGAATCGTACTTCGTTGAAGTGATGGAATGTCGGTCGAAATCCCAAAGGACGTTGTTCCGGAAAGCAGCTCGGTCGGAGTTGTTCACACTAAGTTTGTGCAGTTGTTTCAGCCTCCCAACCTGCTGCGGTTCGCCAGTGGCCAGGAGCTTGGCCCGATTACTGTGGCCTACGAAACGTACGGCAAGCTGAACTCAAATGCCAGCAATGCGATTTTTGTCTGCCACGCACTGACTGGTGATGCTCATGCCGCAGGAATTCATTCTGCCGACGACCGTAAACCGGGTTGGTGGGATGGTTTCATCGGGCCAGGGAAAGGACTCGACACCAATAGATACTTCGTGATCTGTGCCAATCTGCTCGGCGGATGCCAGGGGACGACAGGTCCGGGATCAATCAATCCGGCGACGGGCAAACGACACTGCCTTAACTTTCCGTTCCTGACGATTCGTGATGTCGTGGCGGTTCATGCGGAACTAGTAAGGCATCTTGGAATCAAGCAGCTTGTGGGCGTCGTTGGCGGCAGCCTTGGTGGCATGCAGGTTCTGGAATGGGCCATTCGTTTTCCGGACCAGATTAAAGCCGCGATCGTTCTGGCATCCGCTCCAAAACTTTCCGCACAGGGGATTGCGTTCAATGCCGTTGGCAGGCGAGCAATCTACGCGGACCCCGGCTTTCTGAACGGTGAGTACTATGATTCAGAAGGTCCGCGCTATGGTCTGGCGCTGGCTCGCATGGTGGCGCATATCACATATCTTTCGGAAGATTCGATTGAGCTGAAGTTTGGCCGCAAGTTGCAGGACAGCGATCGTTTCGCGTTTAGTATGCAGAAGGAGACTGAGTTTCAGATTGAAAGTTATCTGCATTATCAGGGCAAACGGTTTGTGCAACGGTTCGATGCCAACAGTTATTTGTATCTGACTCGAATGATGGACTACTATGATTTGTCAGATGGATTTCCTTCACTGGCCGATGCACTCCGTCAGACTCAGGCGAGATTTCTTGTGGCGTCGTACGACACGGACTGGTTGTTTCCAACCAGCCAAAGCCGAGAGCTTGTTTCAGAACTGCTTCGCGTTCACAAGCACGTTTCTTTTGTAGAACTGCCCTGCCCCTATGGCCATGACTCGTTCCTGATCGACTTAGAGCCGCTGGCGAAGATGGTTGGCCCGTTTCTTGATCGCACGGCTGAGGCGTAGGAGTCCACTCTTTTGTGAACCCCCCTACCAATATCAGCCCGCGCCTTCTAAAATGCTGAACGTCCTCGAAGAGCGTCTGCGACAAAACCACGTTGAATCCTCTATCGTTGCGTGTTCCAGTGGCGAAGGAGACGAATTATGAATCTGAATTTGCCCGTCGAAGTGAATGATTTCGTAAGAAGCCTTGTTGCGCAGGGAA
>JBDNFT010000450.1:0-7533 GCA_041689695.1 Planctomycetaceae bacterium
ACCTCGCGAAGGCGAATGCCAGAACGGGATTCACAATTGGCAAGTGTACAGCTCGGTCGGTCTATTGCGCATCAACCACGTCGGAGGATGCAGACCTGAGGACAGGTCTGCCTACTTAGCCCGACCTGGCCTCAGGTCGGGTTCCTTTAACCTGGCCAGAAAGAGAAATCATTCACGTATCTGCCACCTCGCGAAGGCGAATGCCAGAACGGGATTCACAATTGGCAAGTGTACAGCTCGGTCGGTCTATTGCGCATCAACCACGTCGGAGGATGCAGACCTGAGGACAGGTCTGCCTACTTAGCCCGACCTGTCCTCAGGTCGGGTTCCTTTAACCTGGCCATGCCGAGAAAATATCCATTTATCTGCCAGCTCACGAAGGCGAACTCTGGAAACGGATTCACGGTCGGCAAGTCTGCAGATCAGTCGGCCTATTGCACATCAAGCACGTCGTAAGGATGCAGACCTGAGGACAGGTCTGCTTACTTCCCACCTACCAATCCAACACCTCAATCAGATTACTGAAATCATCGGTCCACAGCACCTGGCGATCAACCAGAAGTGAATCTCTTGCTTCGATTTGTTTGTAACGAGGCCGGTTGAGCAATTCTGCATCACGCGCCAGCAATACCCAACGACTGCCGGGTTCGATAAGGCTTTGAGTGCCCGTCTTCTTGTCCACAACGGGCGCTGTTTCAAGTGTAATCGCTGCCAGATCGCTTGCGGCTGCCAAAGCATCAGTGACTCGACGCAAATCGAAGTGCAGATTCGAAATATGGATGGCGATCAAACCGTCCGACTTCAAATGCAGCAGATACACCTGCATGGCTTCGCGAGTCAGCAGGTGTGTCGGAACGGCGTCGCCCGAAAACGCATCCAGCACGAGCAGATTAAATTTCTGAGGCGATTCGTTTTCAAGCATCAACCGTGCGTCGCCGTGGATGATGTCGATTTGCGATGGGCAGTTCTTTAGAAATGTAAAATGTTCCCGGGCCAGGCGAGTCACGTTTTCATTGATCTCATAGAAGCGAAAAGTGTCGCCGCCTTTGCCGTATGCTGCGAGTGTGCCAGCACCGAGTCCCACGAGTCCGATTTTCAATGGCGTTTTGCGTGTTCGCAGCTCTTCGATGGAACGTCCAACGCCCGTGTTGAAGCCGTAATACATCGTCGGCAGACTGGGGATCCCTCGCAACTGAATGCCGTGCATGATCCGACCATGGCGCAGTACGACGGCGTCTTCGATTTCGTCTGTTTCGACCTCAAGCACACCATAGAAATTGCGAAGCATGGCGATGGATTCGGTATAGCTCATCACCGACGCGGAGAATACCAGGCCGACACCAACGAACAACGCGATCGCAAGGCAGACCCAGATCATCGGAGGCCCTTTGTCCTCCTCCGTCCAGCCGCGGTGATCGGCGTAAACGATCACAGCGATGACGCACGTTGCCAGCAATCCTAGGTAGAGCTCCCAGAACGCAGGAAAAATCATCGGTGCCAGAAGCCCGACAAACAAGCCTCCTCCCGCTCCTCCAGCAGACAGTGTCAGATAGAACGCAGTGAGGGATTCTGCAGCCGGACGCATTCGAGCAAGTTCGCCATGGCACAACATACAGATGCTGAAAAGCGTTCCGAAGTAGATCGCCAGTTGCAGCGGCAGAAATGTTTTTAACCCGAAACTTTGCAGCCAGCAGATCGCGAGAACCAGCACGGCTGTGGCGAGTGCGTACCAGTTGCGACGATACCAGCGGTCACTTTCGAAACACAAAATGAATGAGAGCAGATACAGCGAAAGTGGGATCACCCACAAGAACGGGATGACGGCCACGTCCTGACAGACTTCGTTTGTTTCGGCCAGCAGCATCGTGGATGCAACCATCGCCAGCAGAAACCAGACGACGTAAGTTCCGAAATGGATTCGTCGGGATTTCTGCTCGACCAATTTCGCGGCTTCCGGGCGCGAGAGTTCGCCCTGCGGCAGTTTCCACAATCGCACTATGCATCCGATACACAACGCCGCAAACACGCAGAACCCGATGGACCAGGTGTTCGCCTGAATCGAAAGCCGCATAAGCGGCTCGAACAGAAACGGATACGACAATAGTGCCAGCAATGATCCAACGTTGGAGAGTGCGTACAGGCGATATGGCGATGTTCCGGGTTCAATCAAACTGAACCAACGCAGCAACAGTGGACCAGTTGTGGACAAAATGAAATACGGCAGTCCGACTGTTGATAGCAGGAGCAACGCGATCCGCAGCGTTGGAGATGCATTGCCGTCAGGTTTCCATTCGATCGATGGCAGAATGTTGAGAAACGCCAGCGTCACGACGAGCAATGTCACATGCAGCATCGCCTGCCAGCGAGTCGGCAATTTGTCCGTCAGCAAATGCGAATAAGTATAGCCGCCGCATAGCAGAGTCTGAAAGAACAACATGCATGTCGTCCAGACACCTGGTGTGCCGCCGAACCACGGCAGAATCGCTTTGCTGATGTGCGGCTGAATTTGAAACAACAGAAACGCGCTGATGAAAACGGTTGTGGCGAAAAGCACAACGGTTCCACGTGGCTGTTGAGCTGGATGGTTCATGGTGTTGGAGTCGATCGTCTAGCCCATTCCCATCTTCGCCATGGCTTCCTGCAAGCCCGGTACATTCATGCCTTCCGCAATGTCGGCCATTTCTGCGGCGGCTGCGGATTTTGCCCTGTGAAGTGCATCGTTCATGGCGGCGTTTACGAGTTGTTCGATCATCTGACGATCGCCTGACGCGATCAGATTCGGTTCGATCGAAACGCTCAGGACCATCATTTCGCCCGTCATAACGATGCGTACCAGATCCGGTCCGGCAGCGCCTTCGACGCGAAGCTTACCGACGCGTTCTTTTGCTGCTGCAACCTTGCCTTTGATTTCTCCGGCTTGCTGCATGAGGTTTGCTATGTTCTTCAATCCGCCAAACATACTGTTTTCCTTTCGTGAATACTTGTTCTTATTCGCCAGCGTCTGAATCATCACTGTCCGTCGTAACCAACTGCACGGCGGGCGCATTTGTGATTCTAACGACTGTGGCACCGAATACCTCCATCACTTCGCGAACAAACAAATCGCTGCCTGGATCGACTTCGCCCATCAGGTTGCGAAGCGGCGTGGCAGGCGGTGGTCCTGCTTCAGCTTTAGTACTTCTCTGGTTCGATGATGTGCCAGAGTTGACATTCTTTTCGACAGTCTTTTTTGCAGTGGTCGTACCTGGCTGTTCAGCAACGGGCTTTGAAACCTGCTTTTGAGGTGCCGTAAGACGCAGCGCAACGGAAACTGTTCGCCCGGTCAGTCGCAGAATTTCGGCTTCAATGCGAGCCCGATTTTCCACTTGATCGAGTGCCTTGCGAGCGAACTCACTGGAGGAATCCAGCAGGATTTCAAGTCGATTGTCGGAACCCAGTTGCAGGCCGCTCGCCTGTTTAAGTCCCGCAGAAATTGTCAGGCCCAAGGCGCTGAGCAGCTTTTGAAACAACGCTGGACAATTTTCCTGAGTGAGCGCGATCTCCGGTGCGATTTCCGGTGCGATTTCCATTACAAGATCGGTCGGATCCGACTGATCAGTCAGATCTACAAGATTCGCCGGATGGGTCTGATCCGACCGATCAGACTGATCTTCAGGATCTGCCGTTGCCACTGGCGCTTGTACAGCAACCTTCACTGGTTCAATGTTTTTTTTTTCAACAACCGCTGGCGTTACCGGTTGGCTCGCCGGCAGTTCCGGCAACGCAGGCATTCGTCCAGACAGCAAATCACTGATCGCGCTCAGGTTTTCCAGGAGGCTCAGTTGCACCATTGCCATTTCCAGCACGGTGCGAGCGAACGTGCTGCGGAACATCTGATTCTTGCCGTCCGACAGAATCTGAAATGCGGCCATCACGGAATGCATGCTCAAGCGAGTTGCCTGCTGCATCAGGATCTCACGATGACGCGTTGCGACGCTGCAGAGTGGCACTTTGGCCCCACCGCTGACCGTCACCATCAGATCGCGGACGTATCCGATCGCCTGGTCCATGAGCTCACCGGGTTGCACGCCGGTCCCGAATGCTGCGTCCAGTTGAGCCAGCACTTCGCCGGGCCGATGTTCGACAATCGCATTGAACAGTTCGACGAGTCGTTCGTCACCGGCAGTCCCCAGCATGCGATGCACGTCTTCTGCGGAAACAGTTCCATCGCTGAACGCGAGTAACTGGTCAAACAACGATTGGCTGTCTCGCATTGATCCGCGAGCTCGGCGGGCGACAAGTTCCAATGCGTCTTCGGCAACTTCGAAGCCTTCCAGTTTTGCGATTTCGCGAAGTCGATCGGCGATCGAAATATCATTGATGCTCGAAAAATCAAATCGCTGACAACGAGACAAAATCGTGTCGGGAACTTTGTTTGGTTCCGTCGTGCAGAAGACAAACTTCACATTCGGCGGTGGTTCTTCCAGAGTCTTCAACAGTGCGTTGAAGGCTTCTTTGGTGAGCATGTGAACTTCGTCGATGATGTACACTTTGTACTGAGTCCGCATTGAACGCACACCGACGTTGGCGCGCAGCGAGCGAATATCATCAATGCCGCGATTCGATGCACCGTCGATTTCGAGGACGTCCACGTCGTTGCCAGCGGAAATCCCATCACAGATTTCGCAATGGTTACAGGGGACGCCATCCTTCGCGTTTGGGCAATTCAATGCTTTGGCAAGAATTCTCGCGGTGGAAGTTTTGCCAACGCCGCGCGCACCAGTGAACATGTACGCATGAGCGACGCGCCCGGCTTTGATGGCATTCGTCAGCGCGCGGGAAACGTGTTCCTGACCGACGACGTCGTCAAACGCCTGAGGCCGGAATCGGCGGGCAAGTACCGTATAGTGAGCGCCGTTTGTCAACGTGTTGAACCTTGGTTTGTGGGTGTTTTGTCAGGTGTGTGAAGCGACGCGCAACACACCATTTTCTCTCGGTATTTGCACATTCTGACCAATCCGCGTCGCTTCATCCACTGACCTGACGATCACAGCCTCAAGTTTCACCGGATTGCAGATTTCTCAACAGTTTGTCGTATTCGGCGACGCATTTTTCCCACGAAAATCGCGACTCCACGAATTCTCGTGCCGACGAAGACAGGCGAGACCGCAATTGTTCCGCTGCCGCATTTGGGCCATTGCTGGAGCCTAACAACTCTCGCAGCACTGAGGCCAATGCGTCCGTATCGCCGGCCGGAAACAGTAGCCCGGTCGCACCGTCTTCGATGACTTCCCGACAACCATCAACTGCCGATGCGACCACGGGCAAACCAGCGGCCTGCGATTCCAGAATGACATTTGGAAGTCCTTCCCACTTCGATGCGAGGACAAGCACGGTCGATGATTTCATCACGGACGCCACATCGGATCGCCATCCCAGCAAGTAGACATGTTCCTGGAGTTGCTGCTCCTGAATCAGCGTTTGCAGTGCGGGATTTAGCGGTCCATTCCCGACGAACACCAGCTTTCGATGTTGATGTCCGATCGGATCAAGCTCACGCAATATGTTGAACGCTTCAATAACATCGAGCGGTGATTTCTGGTGAGTCAATCTGCCGACGCACAGAATCACCTGGTCATTGTCGCTGCATTTAATTTCGCGGCGAGGAACAGGAACTGCAACGTCAATTGCCTGTAAGTCCACGCCGTTGTAAATGGCGGTCATGCTTTGCGGCGCAATGCGGCAGATGTCGCAGTGAATTTTTGCTACCGATTTACTAACCGCCACATAGTGCGTCACGCGATGCTTTGTCAGAGCCTCCGGGATGCGAACCGACCAGCGACGATCAGCGACTCGCACACCACAGACGACGGTTTTGACTCCCACGCCCTTGGCTGCCAGTCGGCCGACAATATTGGCCTGATGCAAAAATGTGAGCAACACCGCTGGCGGATTCTTCAGCAGCGAGTGCTTCATCCGACCGATCGCGCGAATATCCGCCGGGCCGCCGCAGTGGAGTGCTTCGACAGAAATCCCCGCTCGACGAAGCGGTTCCGCCAGTGGTCCGGCGTCGCGTAAGATAATCACGTTGATGTCCCAGCCGCGAGTTTTCAGGCCGATCGCAATCTGCACGAACGCTCGCTCGGCACCACCGACGTCGAGTTCGGTGATGGCCATGGTGATTCGATTGGCGGCAGACGGGGAAGTTGGTGTCACGAAAGATCGCGTTCGGGAAATGCGGCAAAAAAGGGATTTCAACAGACAAATCAGACGGCCGGTTTACATCTTCCAGATGCGAAACGGAACCGAAACGGGTATATTTCGCAATTACTTCGGCACTCTCTGAATGACTACGGCCGCTAAACGCGGCCCTTGGCATTCATCACTCGGAGAGTGATGGCTACTATAATCACAAATCGCAATGTACCGGTGGGCTGACGCCACACCGCTCGCCGGGAATTAGAGATGAGGCAACCATGAAGATTCGACTCATTCTGACCGCTTGGTTCGCCTTTCATACAGCCGCATACGCTCAACCGCCTGAATCTGCGAAGATATTGCAGAAATCGGTCGGTGAAACGGCGGCGGAAATCGATCGGCTGTTTGAGGCCGCCTGGACCAGCAACGCGGTCGAACCAGCTCCGGCGGCGACCGATGAAGAATTCGTGCGGCGGCTGTATCTTGATCTCGCCGGGAGGATTCCCGCCACTTCGGAAACTCGCGAATTTCTGGATAGCACATCAGAAACCAAACGCAGCCAACTTGTCGAGCAGCTTCTTGACGGCCCGGCGTTTGTGCGACACTTCACCATCATCTGGCGCAATGCGTTGATTCCTCAGGCGTTCAATGAACCAGGAACCCGCGCATTGGTTCCGGGTTTTGAAGCATGGCTGTGGAAGCATTTTTCTGAAGATACGCCGTATGATCAGATTGTGCGAGAACTCATCACGACGCCGATCGACTTCGGGAACAATCAGCCGGGATTGCTGCAGTCAGCGAATTCGCCGAGCGCGTTTTTCATCGTGCGCCAGTTGCAGCCGGAGAATCTTGCCACTGGCACATCGCGCGCGTTTCTTGGTGTGCGATTAGATTGTGCTCAGTGCCACGATCATCCGTTCGACAAATGGAAACGCGATCAGTTCTGGAGCATGGCGGCGTTCTATTCTGGATTCCAGCGACCGGACAACGCCGATCCTGACAACCCGGCGATGATGATGAATGTGCGTGAAGATGCCGAGGCTCATTCCATCAAAGTGCCTTCCACTGGCAATGTGGTCAACGCAAAATTTCTGACGGGAGCAGAACCGGACTGGAAGGAAAAACCGCAGCCGCGCGAAGTTCTGGCGAATTGGATCACGGCCCGCGACAATCCATGGTTTGCGAAGATGGCCGTCAATCGACTGTGGGCTCAGTTTCTGGGGCAGGGAATTGTGCAGCCGATCGATGACTTTTCGGACAACAATCCACCGTCACATCCGGAAGTGTTGAAACTGTTGGCCGAGCAATTCATCGCTCACAACTATGATCTGAAGTTTCTGATTCGGACAATTACGG
>JBDNFT010000451.1:0-2783 GCA_041689695.1 Planctomycetaceae bacterium
GGATATGCAAACACGCAGGCCGAAGCAATCAGGGTGAACGCAATGAACAGTCGAGAATTCATTACGTAATGCCACGCAATCCAAGGTGTTTGCGACACCGCCCCGAAAAGAAGGGGTAGAATTTAAATTAGGCGAAACGGTACCAACTTACGACATCCACGGGAAATAGACATGGCCGACGCAACGTCAAATGCACCAGCTCCCAAATCACGCGGGCCAGTAATGGTGTTTCTGGACTTCATTGAGTGGATGGGCAACAAACTGCCCGATCCAGCAGTGCTCTTTGTCATCGGCATACTTTCGGTGTGGATGATGTCCGCCGTTTGTTCTTCCATGAAGTTTACCGAAACGCTGCCGGGTAAGACCGAGCCCATTCAAATCGTGAATATGTTGACGCTCGAAAAGCTGGCGGAGTTTTTGTCGACCATGACAGAAAGTTTTGTCGGCTTTCATCCGCTGGGCGTTGTACTCGTCGCGATGCTGGGAGTCGGCGTGGCCGATCATTCGGGATTCATTAGCGCGTTGCTCAAAACGATGCTGACGTTTACGCCAAAGATGTTACTGACGCCGATGGTGATTCTTGTCGCGGTGATGAGTCACACGGCGGCCGATGCGGGCTATGTCGTTGTGATTCCTTTGGCAGGGATTATATTTTTCGCATCGGGACGGCATCCGTTGGCCGGAATCGCAGCAGCGTTTGCAGGCGTCAGTGGTGGATTCAGCGCGAACTTTATTCCGTCAGGAATTGATCCGTTGCTGGCAGGGCTGACGACTCCGGCGGCTCAGTTGGTCGATCCGGAATATGTGGTGAACCCACTTTGCAACTGGTACTTCACAGGTGCTTCGACGGTTCTGATTGTCATTTTGGGCTGGTTGATCACGGATTACGTGATCGAACCCAAGCTGCGGTCGTCTGTGATCGATGGCGACCCGGAAGATATGCCGAAACTCCCGGAACTCACTCGCCGCGATCATCTCGGCATGATCTGCGGTTTGGCTTCGATCGCAGTGTGTGCCGGACTTCTGGCATGGTGGGCGTTGATGCCCGGCTCATCGTTGCAGGCGACGCCTCCGGATGGAGAAAATTGGGAACTCTATCGCCGATTGACGTCGCTCAGGCCACCGGCAGCGAAACTGATGGGCTCCATCGTGCCACTGATTTTCATCTTCTTCCTGATCCCCGGCCTGGTCCACGGGTTCATCTCCGGCACGTTCAAAACGCATCGCGACGCGATCAAAGGCATGAGCAAAGCGATGGAGTCGATGGGGTATTATCTGGTACTGGTCTTCTTCGCCGCGCTGTTTATTGCCTCATTCTCGCAATCTGGTTTTGGGGCGCTGCTGGCAGTCAAAGGCGCGGATTACCTGAAGAGCATCAACGCGCCGCCAGCGGTCACGATAGCCGGAATCATTCTGCTGACAGCGATGATCAATCTGCTTGTCGGTTCAGCGTCGGCAAAGTGGGCGATGCTGTCCCCGATTTTCGTGCCGATGCTGATGATCCTTGGCATCTCGCCGGAATTTACTCAGGCGGCTTATCGAGTAGGTGATTCGACCACAAACATCATCACGCCGATGATGCCGTATTTTCCGCTGGTGGTGGTGTTCTGTCAGCGTTATGTGAAGAGCACTGGCATCGGCACAGTCACGTCGATCATGTTGCCTTACTCGCTGGCGTTTCTGGTGCTGTGGTCGGCGTTTCTGTTTTTGTACTGGCAGATCGGCTTCCCGCTGGGAATTCAAGGCGGCTACGAATATGTCGTGCCAACGGCTCCCGTGCCGTAAGCAGCCATGTACAAGTTTTTGAGCTCACTTTGTTTAACGTCAGTACCGATCTATAAAGGCCCATGATGGCGTAGAGAAACTCGTCAAGAGTTTCGGATGTCCAGTGAAATGGTCGAAAATCTCAACGACCTTCGCTACGCGCCTTTTTCTTCCAGAATCTTTGGCACAATGAAAAACTGGCCGTCGGTTTTCGGAGAGTTTGCCAAAGCCGCTTCGCGAGGGAGTGAGTCCTGCAGCACGTCTTCGCGGAAGATGTTTTCCGCAGGAATCGGATGCGACATCGGCGCGACGTCGGTGGTATCAACTTCGTTCAGTAGACTGACGTAATCAAGGATGACGGTTAATTGTTCGCCACAGGCAGCGAGTTCCTGTTCGTTCAATGACAGTCGAGCCAGCGAGGCGACTTTGCGGACTTCGGCGATATCCATGGTTTCCAATTCTTTCTTTTCAATTCGGCATCTGCACTACGGCTTCGTTCTATTCCAACTTGAGTTGGGTAGTGCAAAAGCCGTTTAACCACCGACGTAAAATCGGTGGGGTAAAGATCGCGAGACTGTTAAAAATCCGGAGTATGACGTCAGCCTCCGGAGATTGTTTTCGCAAGCATGTGTTATACCCAGGAATTTGCCGATGGATCCTTACCTTATTCCGCCGCTTTCTGTTTTTTGATCCATTCAGTCATATCATCGACAAGTCGGTTGGTCAGACTCAGACCCAGGGTCTTTTGTGCCAGGAACATCACGCCATCGATAAGCGACAGGTTTCTGAGAGTCGCTTCGAGATTGGAAAGCCGCAGTTCCTCCATCAGCAGCCCGACTTCGACACGTTCGGCCTTTCGATCAATCAGCCTTATCACAGCGGCGCAATCGTTGACATCAACGGTCTTCAATTGTTCGGTCCGCTGCCACGCAAAATAGGCCGCGCAGAACAGGCGCTGAGGCAACGCCAGCATGCCGAGCAGTCGTTCGATCCAAGACTGATCGGATTCCAGACTGCCC
>JBDNFT010000452.1:0-4914 GCA_041689695.1 Planctomycetaceae bacterium
CCATCAGCCTCAGGTGCAAAGCCGCATGGCGGTTCACTCCTTGAGCGGCCAACGAACCTCTCCGAGGGCAATGTTGGCATGAACGCTTTTGGGAATTCAGATGACTTCGTAGTACCATCGACACAGGTGAACAACGCGGCAACCGCCGTGGCGGAATCTGTCGAGGGAAGTAGGTCACCGAAAGGAAGTCTTGCTGAACTGTCACCGATGCTTCGGACTCCGAGCCGAATCGAGCATCAATTGGATTGACACGGCAATCACGACTGGTAGCGGAATTTCCGCGATCGTTTGACCTGACGGAGGAGCCGTATGAGGGAGTTCCTCAAGTACGGATCTGTGCGGGGGGCGGCTGGTAACAGCCGTCCCTACCGCGATGCTCATTGTTTCAGAAATGAGCTTTCTTCGTCCTTTCTTCGTCACCATCAACTGATGGAGTCCGCCACTTTGCAACCCCGCGTATTCGATCCGCTTTCAACTCATGCGTAGCCAGAGATGGCATTTTCTGATAAGGATGGTTTTAACCGTTTTCACTGAAAAATACTGACTCCCGCTGCGGGATTTAGCGTCGATGCTGTTCAAGTTCGGACTAATGCGAATCTCAGTTGGCAGAGCGACATCGCCAGGTTCCAAGCTGTGCTGACACGAATCCGTCGTCCTGCTACGATTCTGCCCCAGGATCGGAAGGTTTAAGGCGATTGGCAGAATCGCATTTATTAAATAAAGGCCAGACAGGACACTTCATGAAAGATTCCCGACTTCAACTTAAAAATCCAGTGGTCGCTGCCTTCCTTGCGTTTGCGATCCCAGGAGCCGGGCATTGGTATCAGGGACGGCGTTTTAAGGCAACGATCTATTCCGTTTGCATCCTGACGATTTTTGTCTGGGGCATGATTCTGGGAGGTGGCCAGCCCGTTTACAGTCAATTGCTCTTACGCTCCGATGGTCCTGCGCCGACGGCTCAACTTCAAGCGTCGCCGCTGAGAATGAAGTTTTCATTCGGCTATGTCGCTCAAGTTATCGTCGGAGCTCCTGCTTGGCCGGCACTGATCCAGGAAATGCGTATGCGAAACGCGGAAGCCAGGATCAACTGGATCGACGCGCCGATCGAAAGCGATTTTCAGGGAATGCTGTCGCGAGGCTTTGGCGGTCGAACATCTGAAATCGTGAGCGGCACCATTAACCTTTTGCCAGCAAACGAAAATGGCAGCCCAGTCGTCACCGGTACTCTGCGTGCGTTGCTTGCGGATGGTACAAAGCAAGATCTTCCGCTGACCGGAAACATTCAGCTTGGTCGCGAAGTCTTCGGTTCGCCTCGCCGCGAAATTCGCTGCGAAGTTCTAGGTCATGACGAAGACGAACATGAAGTTCGGTTTGAATTGGAAGGCACCGTGGGTCGCAGTTTCATCAACTGGTTTCAGGCACCCCGTGACACATTGGAACTGGATCGACTCAACGGCGAGCTGAGTCAGACATTTGACATTGGCTCCGTGTTCACATGGATTGCGGGCCTGCTGAATCTGATGGCGATCTGGGATGCCGCCCAGGGGCCGGCGTACGGCTACGGCGATGAAGAAGAGAATCCGGATGACGAAGAACCGGAGCAACCGAAGAAAACAGATTGATTGATGCTGGTCACGAAAGTCGTCAAGACTTTCGGCGATTCAGGGCGAATCCGAAAGTCTTGACGACTTTCGCTACGAATAAACTTTATGCGAAAATTGGATGACACCTCATGCAACTTGCCTCTGCGATCTACGCAATTCCGCTGTCAGCGGGTATTTCATTGGTCTACTGCGCGAGTCGCTTTGAGATGCCGGGAAAGATCATGCGTGCGGCGGTTCTGATGTTCGCAAAGACTATTGCGGCTCTTGTGGCTTTCTATCTGGTACTGTTGTATCTGTCGGGTTGAAATCTGCGGCAGACCTTTTTGTCGCGTTGTTGCATTGACGTTGTTGCATTGACATGGATGGAATGCACATCATGCGGATTCTTTTGTTTGAAGATTCTCACGCTGAACAGCTTTCGCCAGTGGCGTTGCTGCGGCCGGTGTTTGAACTTGTGTGTGGCCGCGACTCGCTGCGTCGGCGCATGCAACGCTGGTTTCCTGCGGCGGAATTTGGTGGTTGGGTGAGACCATGGCTGGTTGACTCTTACCTCGAGGAACAGCCCGCACTTTCAGTCAATAACGTTGATTGGACTCGCGAAGGACAAGTGCTGGTCGTCAATGGCCGTTGGCTGCCAGAACGCCGCCTGACGCCACTCGATTTTGTCACGCATCAGGCTGGGTTTGTTGATGGAACTCCCGCATGGATGCTGATGCCCGGCGATGAACTGGCGGAGCTATTGCAGAGTGATCCTGCGACATCGTTAATTCACTACGCCCACAGCCAACGTGCCCTTCCGACGAACGGTCGATGGATTCACCATCCCTGGGATCTGGTCTGCCAGAACGCCGCGCAGTTGGTTCGTGATTTTGCTGACGAAGGTGTTTCACAGTCTCCAAAGCTGGAGCACGTTCAAATCCTGGGTGATCCAGCGGATGTGTATATTTCGGCTCAGGCAGAAATCGATCCCTACGTGGTTGTTGATGCTCGCACCGGACCGGTATCGATTGATCGCGATGCCAAAATTCAGTCGTTTACTCGCATTGAAGGGCCTTGCCACATTGGTCGCGGTGCCCAGCTGTTTCGAGCGTTGATTCGCAAAGGCACGACGATCGGCGAACACTGTCGTGTGGGTGGTGAGGTCGAAGAATCGATCATGCACGCTTACGTCAACAAATATCATGAAGGATTTCTTGGACACAGTTACGTATGCCCGTGGGTCAACATTGGCGCGATGTCGTGTACGTCTGATTTAAAGAACGACTACAGCACGGTCTCAGTGCCGATTCAAGGCCAGATGATTGACACTGGAATGACCAAAGTTGGCTCGTTCATCGGCGACCACACTAAGACCGCCATGGATTGCATGTTCAATACGGGTTCATCCATTGGCATCTGCGCGATGGTAGTTCCCGGAGGCCGTTTGTTGCCTCGCCATGTGCCTTCATTCAGCAGCGTGACTTTTGGTGATCTTTCGTGTGACCGGTCACTTGAATCCGCGATCAACACCGCTCGATCGATGATGAGTCGCCGCAACCAGACATTAACTCTTAACGCCGAGCGTCTGCTGCGGATTGTGCATCATCGCACCGAACAGGAACGCCAAACGGCATTGGAACGTGCGACGAATCGTAAAGTGTTTCGTTCGTCTTAACATTGCGTGGAGGCTCAAGTACCATGCGAGATTTGCAAATACGGTTGCTCCGTGCGAATAATGCGGATCGAAGGTGAACCAGCAGCAACTTACATTTCTCGACCACTGAGTCTAATCATGTGGCGAGGTTGTCAGACTCAGTACACGTTCGATCTCTCGACAAAGCTTATCAAACGATGGACATCGTTTTCGGCATAAAGTCAAATCCATTGCAGCAGCCATTTTGGCCTGATCGATGGTTTCACTGTACTTCGCGCCCTTGAATCGATCTTCTACCCACCGTTTTTTGCTGCCAGACTCTTCTGGTTTTTCCGGGGGAGGATTCTTTAGTTCTAAGAATCGTCCCAGTGACTCAGCCGCTCCGACGAACCAGGTTTCGAATTCCTGGACAGCGAGCACGATTGATACTTCATGTTCAAAAGCTGCCTTTAAAGCCACGGTATTCATTTGCTGTGCTAAGACTTTAGCACAATCATCATCGGAATCGCAGATCACGAGGACTAATGACAGAGAATCGGTTTGTTGAATCTGTGTCAGTTTTGCTGCAGCAAAGAGAATGGAATTCTTCAGGCAGTCTTGTTTGTTGCCCACTAATCGGTCTCGCGGCTGGCGAATCGGACGCACCACGCCCGCATAAGCATCTGCAAGTAGATGAGGAACCAGCCGTCGCAGGAGAATTGGCACGGCCTCCACTTCACCATCCCCCTCAACGATCGGCGCAATGTTGAGAATCATGCTCAATGCTCGACCTCTTCAAACAGATTGCGCTGGATCATGTTTTGAGAACAAGGCTGTAGTTGGTCCATGCGCAAGAGATCACCTGCGGAAAACAAGTGTTGTCGAATTGCACTCAGCGAAGCAGCATCCAGCGCTCCGATGCTGGTTACCCCCTCGTTCGCCGCAACCGCTAACAGGCTATCCGTATCAGGATCGTAACGATCAAGCAAATCCGGGCTGTGGGTTGTTGCGATGATCTGAGTATGTTGTGATGCTTCTCGGAGAGCGTCCATGAGTGAGCCCGATGCCGCAGGATGAAGCGCCGTTTCCGGTTCCTCAATTCCGACAAGTCGCACAGGCTTAGTCCGCTCCACGAGTTGCATCGCGGCTGTCAGAATTCCTAATGCTCTCATGGTACCATCGGACATACTCCCTGCCAGAAACTTCCAAGGGTGTTTCGAGCCCTTAACGCGCTGATGAAATTCGAGTGTTTCATGGTGACCAACCGAAATTCGTTGGAACCCGGTGATATCTGGGACAATCAACGACAAATACTCACGAATCCGCTCGACCATTCCTGGATTATCTTCGCCAAGTCTTGCAAGTACGCTCGCAAGATTGCTTCCGTCTCGGTCCAGAAGTTGCCCGGCATCCGGCTTTTGGATTTCTTTCATTTGTTCCGGGTTCAGATTGTAAAATCCCATGGCCTGCATCGCATCGTATGCAGGGCGAAACTGCTGCAGGCCAGCAGCCACAACAAGAAACAATCGGTCAGGAGAAGGTGGAGGCAGTGTTGGCTCGGATGATTTTTTAATTTCGCCGTCGCTAATTTCAAAATGGTGACGTAGGTCTCCTGCATAGTTGCGAACGTTAAGGCGTTCAGATTTTACAATAAACCCGCCCTTCGGCTGTGAGCCAATCTCAAAGCTGTACTCGACC